>JAUUYI010000316.1 GCA_030590525.1 Sedimenticola sp.
AGGTAGCGAAGGGATCCATCCAGGGTGATGCAACCCTGGATGCTTCACAATCCAAATCGCAGGCGGCGATCGCCCTGAATCTCCAGGCCAAGGATCTGGTACTGGGCAATTTCAAACAGCTGAAAGGAGCAATGAGCGGTGGCAGTACCCGGATCAAGGTGCAGCTGCAGGGTAGCGGTGGTTCCGTACGGCAGGTCATGGCGGGGCTGAATGGGGAGACCATCGTCGATGTCGGCACGGCCACATTGAACAACGACACCATCAACCTGGTCGGTGGCGGCGTCTTCCTCAAATTCCTGGGTGCGCTCGCTCCGAAAAAAGACAGACCGGCGACTGTAGGATTGGAGTGTGCCGTGGTCAAGTTCAATATACAGGATGGCATCGCCAACAGTAACGAAGGAATCGTAATAAAGAGTGAGGACTTGATTATCGTCGGAAAGGGAAACATCGATCTCAAGACCGAGCAGATCGACCTCAAATTCGCCTCCCGCAGTCGATCACTCAACGCGGTGGACACAGGGGATCTGACCAGGGTGGTCGGGCTCGGGGGAACGCTCGCAAGCCCGGCGCCGGCGATCAACATCGAGGGGGTGGCGAAAACCGGGGCGACGATCGGTGCGGCGGTGCTGACCCTGGGGGCCTCCTACGTTGCCCAGAAAGTGATCGATGCCGCGCTCAGAGACGACAATCCCTGTCGGACCGCACTCAATAAGGCTCCCCAGAAGAACGGAAAAGCACGGAGTGGGGAGAAAAAAGCTGCAACAACAGTGAAGGAGAGTAAGGCCGCACCAAAAGAGAAAGCGGTACACAAGGACGTGACAGAGCCAAAAGAGAAAGCAGTACAAAAAGACGTGGCAGAGCCGAAGAGAGAGTCTGCGCCCCAGTGGAACGAAGGGTCCCTGCCCGTGCAATAGATATCGGTGCCCGGCTGAAAAATCTGCTCCCGGCCAGCGCGCAGCAACTCCCCCCGGGTCGGGGCGCAGAACGCCCGCTCGGCGGTTCCCACGCGGCGTATGGAAACCAGATGCTGTCCTGACGCCTGATTTCTATAAATCCTGAAAAGGGGATGAGCGGTTTACTCCTCCTGGTACGGGTTTGCTGTGCTTTTTGTGGTCATTCGGTCTTCCTCCTCATAGCCGGTGCCCCCCAGTATGTAGGTGCGAATTTATTCGCATTTGGCCGAATGAATTCGGCCCCACAGCATGAATCCGGCGCAGGGATCGGAACGGTTACCATTATTTTGGGGTAGTGAGGAGCAAACCGCTCACCCCCTGTCCTGAATTTACTGGTTCCCACGCTCTGTGTGGGAATCCACCTCTAGACGCTCTGCGTCGCCGATGATCTGGGAGGCTCCAAGTGGCTCTACGTGACGGTTTCAATCTGCGGGCGGGACGGTGCCACTCACGCCGGATGACGGCTCTGACCCGCAACATCATCCGGAGCCTGTAGCTATGGGCACAACAACCGGACTGCGTAACTATCTGGTCATCACCGCTGGATACTGGGGCTTTACCATCACCGACGGCGCCATCCGGATGCTGGTAGTGTTGTACTTCTATAATCTGGGCTACACCCCGTTCCAGATCGCCATGCTGTTTCTCTTCTACGAGTTCTTCGGCGTGGTGACCAATCTGGTGGGGGGCTGGATCGGATCCCATATCGGGCTCAATCTCACCATGCACATCGGCATGGGGATGCAGGTGCTGGCGCTGGGACTGTTGACGGTACCGGACAGCTGGCTCTCCATACCCTATGTAATGTTTGCCCAGGCCCTTTCCGGCATCGCCAAAGACCTGAACAAGATGAGCGCCAAAGCCAGTGTCAAACTGATGCTGCCGAAGGATGCGGGCAACGCGGATGCCCGGTTGTTCAAATGGGTATCTATCCTCACTGGTTCCAAGAACTCCCTGAAGGGGGCCGGTTTCTTTCTGGGTGGGGCCCTGCTCTCCTCGGTGGGTTTCCGCTGGGCCCTGGTGCTCCTGGCGGGCGGGCTATTCCTGGTGATGGTGGCCACCATTGTCATGCTTCCCGGCAAACTGGGAAAAGCAAAGGCCAAGCCTAAGTTCAGCCAGATCTTCTCCAAGACCCCGGAGATCAACTGGCTCTCCGCGGCCCGCTTCTTCCTGTTCGGCTCCCGTGACGTCTGGTTCGTGGTGGGGCTGCCGGTATTTCTCACCTCGGTGCTGGACTGGGGGCACAGCGAAGTGGGCGCCTTCCTGGCCCTGTGGGTGATCGGCTACGGCATCGTCCAGGGCTCCGCCCCCAAACTATTGGGGAAGAGCCACCACCGGGGGCCCGATGGCAATACGGCCCGTTTCTGGGTAATCCTGCTGGTGCTGTTCCCGGCTGGCATCGCTATCGCCCTGATGCAGGGCCTGGACCCAACACTCTCCATCATCCTCGGGCTGGCCGCTTTTGGTGCCGTCTTTGCCATCAACTCCGCCGTACACTCCTACCTCATCCTGGCCTACTCGCAACATGACAAGGTAGCCATGAACGTGGGCTTCTACTATATGGCCAATGCCGGTGGGCGACTGGCGGGCACTGTTCTGTCGGGGTGGGTCTATCAGCAGCAGGGGCTGATCGGCTGCCTCTGGTGGTCGACCGCATTCATCGTGGCCGCCGCCCTGTTCTCACTGAAACTGCCTGGGTTTCGGGGCGACAGCGCTGCACAACCGCAGGGATCTGCTTGAAATGATCATAGACCGCCTTGAGCATGGTAGCGGCTTGATCCATTTTAGTCTCGAAGGCCACCGTCTCCCCCGTTGTTCGGCATTGATCTGATAACTTTCTCCATCAGATAGAAACGGAAATTCAGTGGCAGGCAAGCCCAGCGAGACTTCAGCTACAAAAATAACTTGGATTTTTTTTGTTGCGTGGTTATGCTCTCAGCTAGTCGACTTTGCAGGCAGGGTCAATCTTTACCCTCGCGAGCGTTGCTGCGGGAATCTGCAACCGGCCCATTCCAATCATTAAAAGGAGAAACCTATGACGCCTAAGAGATCCTGGATC
>JAUUYI010000181.1 GCA_030590525.1 Sedimenticola sp.
CCAGATACGGCATCTGTAACATGGCCGGCGAGAGCCCCAGCAGGAAGCGAAGCAACTGTTCCTCCTCGGTCACCCCCTCCAGGCGAAAGTACTCCTCGAAGGTCATCTTGCCCGGCAGGAAACAGAGCAGGGCGACACCCATACCCAGTGGGGCCGCCGTGACAGCGGGGATGCCTCTTTCCGCACAGGCAGCAAAGATATCCCGGCGGGCCTGGATAGCAAAAAAGTCAAGGCCATCCACATACAGGTCCACCCCGTCCAGAAAGTGGTCCAGGTTCGACCGGTCTATCCCCTCCGGAAACTGACGTATCTGCAGTTCAGGATTGATATCCAGTGCCAATTCCGCCAGCACCTCTACCTTTGCACGACCAATGTAACTCAACGCCGCACCGGCCTGGCGATTGAAATTGGCCAGTTCAAAGGTATCCAGGTCGGAGATATTGAAGCTGCCTATCCCCAGGCGCGTAAGGGTAAGCAGATGGCTCCCCCCTACGCCCCCCAGACCCGCGATAGCAATCCGCTTTGTCCTCAGCAGTTGTTGCTCGGTCTCTGTAACCCAGCCGATATTACGGGAAAATGCTTCCTGATAGTCGAATTCCTTAGGCATATTTCCTGTTCCAGCCTTGCTCTGGACTCAGTCCGGAACATATCCGCGGGCTATATGAATACGAATGGCATCATACAATTCCCTTAGATCCGGGCGCATGGACTTCAGCGCTTCCTGAGTACGAATAAAATAGGGTGCTCGGATACCATGAT
Organism: Sedimenticola sp.; assembly: GCA_030590525.1. Classification (GTDB taxonomy): domain Bacteria; phylum Pseudomonadota; class Gammaproteobacteria; order Chromatiales; family Chromatiaceae; genus JAUXBK01. Next base: position 760 of record JAUUYI010000181.1, read on the forward strand.
AATTGATATCCTGACCCGCGCGCTGAAATATTATCCCGGAACGTTTCATCAACCGGGGCAGGAACGGCTCCATCATGGCAAATACATTGGTCCGGCCAGTGATATCCGTCAAAGCAGTGGCGGCCAGAAAACCGGCTACTGCAATGAGAGAAAAAGTTCGCTTCTCCTGTTGAGAACAGTCCATGGCATCAACTTCACCAAAACGGGTCAAGGCCTCACCTGAACGGCGCCTGAAGGCACCGTCCACCGCCAGCCGAGAGATCTCACAAACCGTCAACCGGTCGAGATCGAGACCGTCGATAAACAGCTTGTCGATGCTCTCTCCACAGTGTTTTTCGAACGGAAGGGGGTCGTTCTCGCCCTGCGTCCGGACCAGGCGAACGCATCCTGCAGGCAGGCCGCTCCTATGGGTAATGAGGCCGTGGGCAGAGTGCTCGTCGTAATCGTCGTGCTCCCGTTTGTCCGGGAAACTCTCTGCAGGCTCATATTCGAACTCGTCGCAATAGACCCGATACCGGATATGGTAAGCGGCGTTGCGCTGTTCTGCGTTCGAGGCATACTCCACAGAAAAATAACGCCTGAAATTCTCGGCCAGCGTGGCTGGTTTTTGATTTTTCACTCCGTCTGCCATAGCCTGTCTTTGTGGGTCTCAGTCAGCATGCTTGCTCACAGGTATTTATCGATGTCGTGTGTCTTCAGTCCCCAGGCAAACAGATGTTCCACCCGTTGGTTGGCGCGGCTCAGGCGCCGGTTCAGAGTACCGAAGAGCTGTTTCAACAGCTGATAGCCTGTATCAGGGTGCTTGTCGAGATAGAGACTCAGCTGGTGCCCATCAATCTCTACCAGTTTTCCGTCGGTGAGCCCCATGACGGATGCACTTCGCCTGTTGTCAGGCTGAAACAGGCATAGCTCACCGAACAGATCCCCCGCCTTCAATTCCCCGATTCCAGGCTGGACGTATCTCTTTTCTTCCAGCTCAACCCGCCCCGTTACCCGCAATGTGCCACTCTCAACAAGATAGAGGGAATGCGCTTTGTCCCCCTCATGCACGATGATCTGGCTGGGCCTAAACAGGTGACGTTCCCATGCGATATGCTCCACGAACGCTGGGTCCCCGATGATCTTTTCAAGTAACGATACCATTTCGCCCAGTCCCGCCGGTCGCACCAGGCCCCATACGAATGGGGTGCCTGTCTGGTACATATCGGCGTTTCCTGCTGAAACATAAGTGCTTGCAGAGGGGGGAAGGTAACTCAAAAAACAGCGGACAGACCCCGATTTCCCTCTATGGTGGAGGCCTTTTCGGAGACACCGCTGCCGAAAATCAGGGCCTCTCCCCTATTTTCCCAGCAGCGTCTCAAAAAACACACCCACTGCCCCAGGAAACCGGGGCTGCCCCGGTTTTCGCTCAACGCTTCAATTCGGCATCCCGATAATGAAGATCGGTCCAGCACCTGGGTAGCGTCTCACCGGAAAGGAATTCCAGTTCTTCTTTGGGGAATTTCTCCGGATCCTGCAGCTCCTCACCTGCACTATAGCGCCCCACCAGTTCCCCATGATTGGGGTTGAACAGATCTTTAAGGCCCAGTACTTCAACCAGCTTGCCATTGGATTTATGCTTAAGGAACATCTCGTTCTCCTTTTGAAAACCACCCATTCCACATTAATAAGTATGGGCGCACTGTGGCCATTTTCAACCACTGGCTGACTCTGAAAATAGAAGAAAAACAGGAGACAGACCCCAAAATTTCACTCAAGTCAATCGGTTATTGCGATATCCAGTTTTCAACAGAGAGATCGGGCACCCGGTCAAACTCTCGCACATTGTTTGTAACCAATACTGCATTCATGCTGCGCGCATGAGCAGCGATCAAAAGATCATTGTTACCGATCAGGTTCCCCTCTCTTTTCAACAGGGCCCTGATGAACCCGTATTGTCGGCCCGCATCTTCGTCCCAGGGGTCAATGAGCAACCTTTGCGTAAACAGTTCCAACTGTTCCCAGCGGGCGGTTCTCATGGAGCCGTCTCCATTCTCAATGCCGAAGCAGAGCTCACCGTATGTTATCGACGAAATGCAGATATCTCTTATGGCCTTGAATTTATGCCGCAACCTGTCCGAACGATTTTTCAGGACGTATATGCAGATATTTGTATCGAGCATGTACATCAATAAAAATCCCGCTCCTGGGGCGTCAAATCCTGCCTCTCTTCCAGAAAATCATCGCCGAAAACAGATCGGGTATCGAAAAACTCATCCCATGTTGGTTTTTTCGCGGAAAGAACGATGCTCGTACCGCGCCGGGTAATGTAAACCTCGTCCGTATCGAAGCGGTACTCTTTGGGCAGGCGTACGGCCTGACTTCGACCGTTCATAAAAATCTTGGCGAACTTGGCGCCCATCAGTATCCTTCGTCCAGGTGGTATATATTTTTAAGTATATACCATTTGACCGCAAGCGCAAGGTGCGCAGTTTCTGAGGAAAACCGGGGTCTGCCTTCTATTTTACTCCGGCGTCAGCGTCTTGATCGACAGCGCATGCAGCTCATCGTTTTCGATCTGGGGTTTGACGGTTTCCATCACCATCCGCTGTTTCTGCAGCGGTGTCTTCCCCTCGAATTCAGCGCTGACCACGACCGCCTCGAAGTGGCGGCCGTCGCCCGTCACCGTGACTTTGCAACCCGGCAGACCGGCTGCGATCAGGCGTTCTACTTCCTCGTTTTCCATTGGCTTTCTCCACTTTATCTAACCCGGCAGCGCCGGAACCAAAGAGTAAGGTGGGCACGTTGTTTGTGCCCTCCATTGCGATACAGGGGCTTTGGTGGGCACAAACAACGTGCCCACCCTACGGAGATTTCTTTGTATTTTTGTTCAAGATTTCAGTGATAAGGTACTAAAATATCATGTAGGCACCTATCTCTCGACCCCTGCTCCTCTCTCCGCTCGAAACAGGGCGCAGAGTGCCCTGCTGACGGGTTCCCACGCAAAGCGTGGGAACCCGGTGAGGGAGAGGGTGAAAACGCTCACAGCTCCCGGGTCGCCAGAAACTCCACCTCCGGCCAGCGCTCCCGGGTCAGATCCAGATTGACCCGGGTCGGAGCCAGATAGACCAGCTGGTCATCACCGTCCAGGGCCAGGTTCTCATAGGCCTTGACCCGGAACCGGTCCAGCAGCTTTGGGTCTTCGCACTTTACCCAGCGCGCAGTGACCACGGACACGGGCTCCACGATAGCCTCCACGTTGTATTCATTCTTCAATCGATGGGCCGCCACATCGAACTGCAGCACCCCCACCGCCCCCAGGATCATGTCGTTGTTCTTCAGCGGACGGAATACCTGGGTCGCCCCCTCCTCACACAGTTGCAGCACCCCCTTCTGCAGGGCCTTCATGCGCAGAGGATCTTTGAGTACCACCCGACGAAACAGTTCCGGGGCAAAATAGGGGATGCCCTCGTATTTCAGCGCTTCGCCCTCGGTGAAGGTGTCACCGATCTGGATAGTACCGTGATTGTGCAGGCCGATGATATCGCCCGGCCAGGCCTCCTCCACGTGGCGGCGCACATCCGCCTGGAAGGTGATGGCGTTGCTGATCTGCACCGTCTTGCCGATGCGGATATGGCGCATCTTCATGCCCTTTTTATAGGAGCCGGAGCAGACCCGCAGGAAGGCGATACGGTCCCGGTGGGCAGGGTTCATATTGGCCTGTATCTTGAAAACAAAGCCGGTGAACCGCTCCTCCGCCGGCTGTACCCGCCGTTGCTGAGTCTCCCGGGCAACCGGGGCCGGCGCGTACTGGACGAAGGCGTCGAGCAGCTCTTTCACACCAAAGTTGTTGATGGCGGAGCCAAAGAAGACCGGCGTCAGCTCCCCCCGGTTGTAGGCGTCCAGATCCAGTTCATGGCTGGCGCCCTGCACCAGCTCGATCTCCTCCCGCAGCTCGTCTGCCTGGTCCCCGATAAGCTCATCCAGACGCGGGTTTTCCAGTCCCTGAATCATCTCCCCCGTCTGGATCTTGCCACCGTGGGTGGCAGAGAAGAGATGGGTGACCTCCGAGCGCAGATCGAACACCCCCTGCAGCCGCTTACCCATGCCGATGGGCCAGGTGACCGGGGCACACTTGATATTCAGCACCGATTCGATCTCATCCAGGATCTCCATGGGATCCCTCCCCTCCCGGTCCAGTTTGTTGACGAAGGTGAGGATCGGCGTGGTGCGCAGGCGGCACACCTCCATCAGCTTGATGGTCCGCGCCTCCACGCCCTTGGCCACATCGATCACCATCAGGGCTGAATCCACCGCCGTCAGGGTACGGTAAGTATCCTCAGAAAAGTCTTCGTGGCCGGGGGTATCCAGCAGGTTGACGATGGCGTCGCCATAGGGAAACTGCATCACCGAGGAGGTGACCGATATACCCCGCTCTTTCTCCAGCTCCATCCAGTCAGAGGTGGCATGGCG
>JAUUYI010000011.1 GCA_030590525.1 Sedimenticola sp.
ATTACGTCACTATACCAGATGAGGCAGCGGCCGAGGTAACCCAGAAACGGCTGTTGAGTCAACCCAAGTTCAATCTCTCGAAGGTATGGGTTGCGCGCATGGAGATCGATGGCCACCCGCTGGAAGTGACCAGCCTGCTGCCGGCTGCATTCCGTGGCTACCAACCCGTGGTGAGGGGGTTCAAATACGCGGATGGAAGGTCGCTTTCACTCGTGTTGTTCGATCAGGGTGGCAGTGAGTTGATTTTCTTTACCCGGGACCGGGAGAAGAAACAGGCCTACAAACTGCTGGTGCCGGTTGCCGCAATCGAGGCGCAGCAGCATTATCGTTTCCCCTTCACCGATGCCGAGGCGAAAGTGAAACCGGTGGAGATCCGGTTCAAGGGGATCAAATCGCGCTGAGTCTCTCTTGAACCGCAAGACACTGACCCTCCTGCTCGTGGCGCTGCTGCTTGGCGCCCTGGTCTATTACGATAATCAGGACTGGGGTGGCGAAGAGTCGTCGATGAGTGCAACACCCCCTGCTGCAGGCGGGGAGGGGGTCGTCGATGGAGAGCGCTTCAGGCAGCAGGTGCTCGGCTATCAGCGGATTCTGGGGGCGAAACAACAGATAAATGATACCTACAACGCCCTGGCGTTTTCCTATGCGGTCGTCATGGCCGATCTGGAGACCTTTGTCGATAGCGATACGCTCGAGCCAAAAGCGATCGCAGGCAAGGCGGTCAAGGTACTGCTGGGAGGGTTGACCGGGGTGACAGTCAAACGTCTGACTTTCGGAACACCGAGGGCCCGGGGGGAGGGTGTTTTCAGCGTCTCGGTCGCAGTTGAACTCGAGGGGTTGACCCACCAGGGGGCCATCGGCTCCTTGATGGCACTGGGGCAGCCGTCCAAGGGCCTGGTATGGGAGAGCTTTGATCTGAGGGCCTACCCGGACGAGCAGAAGATTAATCTGAGTGGCAAACTACAGGCCATTATCGTGCAGGCAGCCGAGTGAATGGCCAACGCCTCGCTCGACTGTTATGGCTGGTCGCCATCCTGTCAGCCGGGGGACTGAGTTTTCTCATCTTTTCACCGGTGGAGCTGGATGAGCTGACCGGGGGCGATGTGAAGCCGATTTCGGTGCCGGGTGCAGTCGATAATGGGGTGGCCGTTTTACCGGAGCAAACTAGCGATATCCCCCAGTGGAATCCGTTCGACCCGAAGGGTGAACCCTGGTCGCTGGTCCGAAGGAAGCCGGACGAGGTCAAGAGGCAGCAGGTTTCCCCGCAGCAAACGATTCAAGTCGAAGGTGTCACCGGCGTATTGCGGCTGCCCGGGTTACAGGGCGTGATGACTGATCAGGGGTTCGTCGAGGTGGGTGAACTCTTTTCTGGAGCAGAGGTACGCCAGATTGGGGATGGGGTCGCGGTTTTCTCAGGTGCAGGGAAGGGTGAACAAGTCATTCGGATAGACCCGGAAAGAGATAAAAGGCGGGCCTCATTCCAGGCCTTGGGCATGCCGATTTTCGGGATCGACCGGGAGCCGCAGTTGGAGCGATGAGCATGCAATGGCGGCACCATTTTATGCGCCAGGCCGGATTCCCCGGCTTCTGGCGTTGCACCATGATCGTCGGCCTTACGCTACTGCTGTCGGGCTGTATCCTCTGGAATGCCAAGGAGCCGGCTCCGCGAACGGGCGACCTTTACAAGGAGGATCTGGCCAAATTCGGGGTGGAGGCCACTCTGGATGGTCTTCAAAAGCACAACCGGCAGGTCAATGAGCAACGCTCCCCGAAGAAGGCGGTCGCAGAAATCAGTGGGGCGACCGGTAGTGGCACCGTGCAGCAGTACCCGCTCTCTTCATCCGGCCTGGCGGGTAGTGTGGGCTCTGGTGCTGCGACGGTGGCAGTCGACGGGGCGAAGCAGGTCGAGCGTGTAGAAGTATCCCTGGACTTTTCTGATACCAGCCTGAAGGAACTGCTGCAGGTCCTGTTCGAGGATTACCTGAAGGTTCCCTATACCATCCTCGAATCCTTCGAGGACAAGAAGGTCAATTTTGTCTACAAAGCCAAGGCGAGCAAGCAGGAGCTGCTGGCGGTACTTGGGGCCTTTCTGGAATTTCAGGGCGTATCGATGATCTACAGCAATGGTGTGTATGCCCTCACCACGGCGAGCAAGAACCCGAAGGGTCAACCGGCGGAGCTGGGGGTCGGTTCAATCGGCGGTGCCTTCAGGCTGCGCTATCTGGGGGCCAAGGATTTCCTCAATGTGGCCAGGCAGTTTCTCAACCAGCCCGCCAATGCATTGGAGCTGCCGAGCACGAATTCCATCTTCGTCTATGCGCCGAGTGCCCAGTTCAAGGCGGTACAGATCCTTTTTGAGCGGCTGGATGTACCCTATTTCGAGGGTAAATATCTCATTGTCTATACGCCTCGCTATCTCGGCGTAGGCACCCTGAAGACGCTCATCGAGCACTATCACAAGATGCTCGGGGCACCAAGCAAGCGGGGCTCGAAGCTGTTTGAGACTGAGGCCGTCTCGGACATCGGTAAGCTGGTCATCGTGGCCGCCGATCGCTCTGCGCGGGACATGGTCATCGCATTTTTACACAGCGTGGATAATGAGGAAGGTAATCGACGCCAGATCTTTCAGTATGTGTTGACGAACCAGAAGGCAAACGAGGTCGTTGGTTCGGTAAAGAATCTGGTGAAGTCCCTGTGGCACGAAGAGAAAAGAGCAGATGTGGTTGCAGACAAAGGATCCAACAGCCTGTTCGTTGCCTCCACCGCCGAAGATTACACCATACTGGTAAAACTGCTCGAGCGCCTCGACTATCGTCCTCCGGCGGTCCATATCGATGTCACGCTGGTGGAGGTGGTACTGACTGACAGCATGAAGTACGGTGTCGAATGGTATCTGTTCGAGGATTCGGGTGATTACAGGGGCAGTGCCAATGTGGACCTCACCTCGAATTTTACCGAGGGTCTGGTCCTGGATTTCGTGAACCTGTCAAACAACAAGTTCATTACCCTGGAAGCCCTGGCAGAGGTCACCACGTTTCGTATCCTGGCCAATCCCCAGCTGATCGTAAAAACGGGTAGTACCGCCAATCTCCTGGTCGGTCAGGAGATTGCCATCGAAAAATCGACCCTGGAAACCAATACCGCTGGTTCCAGCGCCAAGACCGAGTTCGAACGTCGAGATGTGGCGATCACGCTCGAGGTAACCCCCACGATCGGGGCAAATCAGCAGATACAGATCACCCTGAAGTTGAACGACGAGCGGGATATCGGGCGTGATATCAATAACCAGCCGGTCTTTGCCAAGCGGAGTGTGAAGACGGATCTGGTGGCCTATGACGGGGACACCCTGTTCATAGGCGGTATTATCAGGGATCGTACATTGGACCTGAAGAAGAAAATCCCGCTGCTGGGTGATCTTGCCTATATCGGGGCTGCTTTTTTCACCGGGCATGAAAGTCGGATAGAGCGAACCGAGCTTTTGATTCTGGTAACCCCGCGCCTGGTGATCGATGACAGAGGCGCAAATATGCTGACTCAGGCAATCATCGGGGCATCTACCACGAGTCGGGAGGCCAACCTGCAAAGCCCGCTGGAAAAACTGCTGGAACAATGGAAGACGAGTGTGGAAAAAGGGAGTGAGAGCGACCTGCCTCAGGAAGCGCCGGCTGGAAAGGCTGGCGAGTCCTGAGGCAGCTGAATGTCATTGACCCCGCAAATGAATAACGTGACGGGAGATCAGGCGCCAGCCCGACCTGCCTGTCGCACCTGTATTCTGTAGCAAACGCCAGAATCGAAAGCGCATGACGAAAAGGCAGCTTCCTCGAATAGAACTCCGGACATGCAGGCAATGAACTTTGCTCATCTCAGTCTCCGTGGAATTCCAAAAACGCTGGTCTATATTGGCCCTGATGAGACTCGGCGTTCGTTCCGGATCCGGGTGCTTTGGGATGGTGGCCTGAAGCTTTTACCGCTGGAAGGCGACTCATATAGCAAGGCTGTCATCCTGGTGCTCGATGCAACTCTACCCCTGCGGCGTCTGTTTCGAGCTCCGCAAAAGCATCGTTTTACGCGGAATCTGCTGTTGATGACCTCCGCCGATGCTTTTCCTTACGATGTGGATGGGGCTTGCTACGCCCTTGGCGAAAGGTCGGGCAAGAGTTATATCTTTTCCCTGCCAAAGGTCGAGCTGGAAAAACTGACAGAAACCATTCCGAATGTCCGGGCCATCCTTATAAGCGAGTCAGATCAGGAATCTGCGCTGCTCAGTGCTTTGAGTCGATGGTTTCGTCAGGGTAATCTCTATGATCTTCTTGGGAGAGCCCGGCCAATTGCACCCTCGACCTACCGGGGGATTATTCTGTCACTGCTGGTCGCTGGTCTGGGTCTGGGGCTTTTCACCAGCTGGAAGCAGCAGCAGGCGAAGCTGGAGGCAAAGAAACAGGAATATCTGGAGCTGATGGAAAGCATTGCTACGCCATTGTTGCAACGGCGCCAGACCCTCGCCAGTATGGTGGAGGCGCAACGCGCGTTTGAGGCTTTGCATGTCTTGCCAGGTGCGACCGCAATAAACCGTATCGACCGGTTGCTGGGGCTGTTTCCCGAGGGATCTCGTATTGAACGAATCCAGCTGAAAGAGCGTGAGCTTATTGTAACGGGATGGGGCGCAGACCCGGAAACATGGCTTTCGAAGGCGTTGGAGCCCCTGACAGTAGATGTTACCACCTACCCGAAACAAGACCATTTCAAGATAATCTTCGATCTGGCGGACCGCAGGCAACAGGCTGCCAAATGAGCGCACGCTAGTATGCCTGAATATCAATATCTGGCCCTCGCAAGGGATGGGAAAGAGGTCGGCGGGCGGGAGTTTGCGGACAGTACGGAGGTGCTCCGGCAGATACTGAAGAAACGCCGCCTGATACTGGTCAAGGCAAAATCCGAAAGTCAGAAGCGGGTGTCGCCAGCCCGGATTGAGCAACTCATCAGTGACTTGGGTGACCTGCTGGATAGCGGGGTGGTGCTGGAACGCGCACTTCAGATCATATCCAGTGATAACGCTGACCCGAAGCTTGCGAGCCTTGCCGTTCGATTGAGAAACGAACTCAAGGCCGGTCACTCCCTTTCCCAGTCCGTTCAGCGACTGGGTAATGTGAACCCTTTGCTGGCTCCCATGCTGCATGCGGGTGAGGTAAGCGGGCAGCTTGCTGCCATTGTGCTGCGTATGAGTGAGTATTTTGGAGAGCGCCGCACGCTGAGAAAGGAGATTGCCGCGAACCTGGCCTATCCTGCAATCCTGATGGTGGTCAGTATCCTCTCCCTGGTTGGCCTGGCTGTCTATGTCGTCCCGGTATTTCGGGATCTGTTCGAAGACGACCTGGAGGCGCTTCCTCTCGGTACGCGTATTGTATTTTCGGCGAGTGATTGGGTGATGGCTTATGGCATGTATGCCGTGATTGCCATTTCGCTGGTGATTTTGACAGCGGCGGGGATGGTCCGTTTCAATCAGTATTTCCGCTTTATGTTGGATCGTCTGCTTTTATCCATGCCGTTATTCGGTCAAATAATGTCCCTGCGGGAAGCGGCTAATTTCACCAGCGTACTGGGCATCCTGTTGAATAGCGGGATCCCTCTGGTACAGGCCATGGATATCACCCGCAGCATCTCCCTCAACCGTTATTTTAAGGCTGGGGTGGAGCGAGCGACCCGTCGGCTGCGTCAAGGGGGTGGTTTGACGACGGCAGTACATGAGATTCCAGGATTACCGAAGCTGGCACAGCGGCTGATCACCATCGGTGATGAGGGGGGAAGCCTGGCCAAGGCCTGCAACAAGGCGGCGAGACTGCAGGAAAAAGATCTGAAGTTGAAGATCCATGCCCTGGTATCAATGATGGAGCCGGTGATTATTTTAACCATGGGGGGCGTGGTTGGTTTCGTCGTGGTCTCTATGCTGCTCGCCGTGTTTGGATTGACCGATCTGGCGGGTGGGTGATGCCTGTGGGGTATCCTGTAGGGTTTTAGTAACATACCCTCCCTCTGTAAGCGCCCAGTTAACCCCGCCGAGAGGCCCTGCTTACCTACGTGTCTAAGCTATGCTCCAAGGCAAGGGGCAGCCTGGACGCCGTAGGGGGGATAAGCGTAGCGCATCCACCATTCTGGGCGTTGCGGCATGTGCTCAGACCATTGGTGGATGCGGCGCGCATAAGTATAGTGCAAAATGAAAGTTCTGTGCGCGCGCCTTATCCCCCCTACGAAGTTGCCCCGAAATATTGAGAATTTACGGCGAAAATGGCTTGAAAACCAGCTTAGACATGTAGGTAATCAGGAATGACTATGCTGCTGTCTTCTGACTTCTGTCCTCTGATAAAAGATATCCTTATACGAAACATAGATCGAAGCCAGCACTGTCGGCATCATAATCAACAGGCCCAGCCCGAACGGTAACACCGCGAGAAAAAACAACACAAGGCCGATAATGCCATAGAGCAGGAACGGCAGCATATTCTTCAGACAGCCCATGAAGCTCAGCTTCATGGCAGTGACCGCGGAAAGCCCTTCCAGGGCAACCAGGACCGGCGCAAACCAATAGGCCATGAACAGAGGCATGGCCAATCCGATGCCCAATAGTATCGCCATCAGAACGGCAGGGCTACCCACGAATGCCGCCAGCGCCTGTGGATCCGGTTCGCCCGTTGCGGAGACGGCACCCAGACTGGCGATGCTGCCGGCTATCAACAACCCTACTACGAAACCGATCACGAGCAGGCCGACAAAATAGAGCAGCCCCACCAGAAACAGCTGACCCGGATGGCGGGAGAAACCCGCAAACAGGTGTCCCACTTCGAAATTGTCGCCCTGATTCTGCGCCTCTGCCCCAATCATGTAACCGGCCATTATCACCGGGGAGAGAAGGGTGATCGTAACCGACCCGATGAAGGGGATCAGGGTGATGATTACAGAGAGCACTATCCAGACCACCATGGAAACGATCCAGGCAAAGGGATTCTGCCGGAAATGCCTGAAACCACCTGCTATCCAGGCCCACCCATGGCTGGCCGGAACAGTTGCCGGGCCACTCATTTCACCCTCGCTGAGCGCCTCCACCAGAGGTGCCTGGGGGGCTGAATAGGGATTGGCTCTTCCTTTTTCGCCGGTTTGAGGAGGGTCGATACCCGCCACTCCACTCCCCTCCTGCTGTGGTGCCTGGCGCGCAAGATACTTGGAGATGAAGATGCCGCACTCAAGGCAACTATCCCCCTCTATCCGGTTGGATCCACACTTGGGGCAGACCGGACCCTTCGGCTTCGCTGACCTTTCAGGTGGGGCTCTCTCCTCCTCCATGGGGGCCAGCGACAAGGAGCTGGAGGGATTCTGCGGGGGCATGGCTTCAAGCCTGATCATCAGCCCCATCTTTTCCAAGCCTGTGCGGTACTGACCGGCCTTGTCCCGTGTCAGCCCCTGTTTCAAGGTCACGGGTTTGCCCGCCCGCAGCAGCAACCCTGCTTTCTGTTCGCTGAGGCCAAAGTGCCGAACCAGGTTGGCCCTCACCTCCGCTTCCTCTGCTCCCTGCCTGAGCTCCCCGCTATAAACCACTTTATACAACGTTTCCATCGCCGACCCTCTTCCAGGTATGTGGTAACTTCCCGATAACCCAGGGCAAACAGCGACGGATTCAGCAACGCTCCGTAGCCCGGTGGATCCGCTCCGCTTGATTCACCCTACTTCTTAAGATTCTTGCCTGGACTTTTTGCGAAGTTACGATTTGTGCAGATTGTCCTTTTTAACGGCATGATTTAAAAATAGTAAAGGGGTGCCGAAGCACCCCTTATGCTGAAACGCCGAACCTGCCAGGCAAAAAACGCCTCTGGATCAGCTGATCTTCGGATCCAGTTCGCCCTTCTCATACATCATGAACATGTGCTCCAGCGAGCTGGCATTGATCCGGGAGGCGTGACCGGCACATCCAAACGCCTCGTAGCGCGCCTTGCAGATCGCCGTCATTCCCGCGGTAGCTGCCTTGAGGAACTTGCGGGGGTCGAAGTTGGAGGGATTTTCCTGCAGGTGGCGACGCACTGAGCCTGTGGAGGCCATCCGCAGGTCGGTATCGATGTTGACCTTGCGTACCCCGTGCCGGATACCCTCAACGATCTCTTCCACCGGGACACCAAAGGTCTGTCCCATGTCACCGCCGTAGTCGTTGATGATCTTCAACCAGTCCTGAGGTACCGAAGAGGAACCGTGCATCACCAGATGGGTATTGGGGATACGGGCATGGATCTCTTTCACCCGATCGATGCGCAGAATATCACCGGTGGGCTCCTTGGTGAACTTGTAGGCACCATGCGAGGTCCCGATGGCGATGGCCAGGGCATCCACCTTGGTCTGCTTGGCAAAATCAGCCGCCTCATCCGGGTCGGTCAACATCTGGTCCATCTCGAGCTTGCCCACAGCCCCGACACCATCTTCCTCACCCGCTTCACCAGTCTCCAGAGAACCCAGGCAGCCCAGCTCACCTTCGACGGAAACACCACCGGCGTGCGCCATTTCAACCACTTTGCGGGTCACTTCGACATTGTATTCGTAGCTGGAGGGGGTCTTGGCGTCCTCCATCAGGGAGCCGTCCATCATGACCGATGAGAAGCCGGACTGGATAGAGCGCAGGCAGACTGCCGGTGAGGAGCCATGGTCCTGGTGCATGACGATGGGGATATGAGGGTAGGCCTCGATTGCGGCCAGAATCAGATGGCGTAGAAATGCCTCACCGGCATAGGAACGGGCCCCGGCAGAACCCTGCATGATCACCGGGCTGTCGGTCTCGTCCGCTGCCTGCATGATGGCATGCACCTGCTCCATGTTGTTGACGTTGAAAGCGGGCATTCCGAAATCATTTTCGGCCGCGTAGTCCAGCAGCTGACGCATGGAAATAAGTGCCATGGTATTTCTCTCCTTACAATAGGTTAATCTGATAATAGTACCTGGATCCTGCAAGTATTCGCACGCACATAGCACAACCTCTTGTCCCGTATAGCGATATGAAAAATCTTGGAAATCACAATAAGGATTCCACGCAATTTTTCATTCGCTCTACGAAACAATAACTTGCACTCTGCACACACGACTACTTGCAGGATCCAGGTGGTACCTGGGCCGGTGAGCTCAGCACGACCTCCGCGATGAACCCGTCGATGCAGGTGGTATTCAATCCACTGTGCGAGCGGAAATGATGTGTTCCCCCACGCGCAGTATCTTCATGACGTTGGTCCCACCTTCGACGCCGTTCAGGTCGCCCTTGGTGATAATGATCAGGTCCCCGGTCCTTATGGCTCCCCGCCGCTGCAGTTCCTCGACGATCTCCTCGTTGGCCTTCTGACTGTCGTGCGCCACCACATCGAAACTCACCGGGTGGACCCCCCGGTACAGCGTCACCTTGCGGCGCGTTGCCACGTGGCCGGTCAGGGCATAGATCGGAATACCCGAGCTGATACGGGACATCCATTTGGGGGTGGAGCCGGATTCAGTCAGCGCAGCAATGGCCGCCACACCCAAGTGGTTTGCAGTATACATAGTGGCCATGGCGATAGCCTCGTCGACCCGCCCGAAGACCGTGTCGATGCGGTGGTGTGATCGAGTCACCTTGGACTGCTTCTCGGCCTCCCGGCAGACCCGGTCCATCGCCTGAACCGCCTTTACCGGATAACGGCCGGCCGCCGTCTCCGCCGACAGCATCACCGCATCGGTACCATCCAGCACGGCATTGGCCACATCGAACACCTCGGCACGGGTGGGGATGGCCTTCTCAATCATGGACTCCATCATCTGGGTTGCAGTGACCACCACCTTGTTACCAAAGCGGGCCTTCTTGATCAGCATCTTCTGCACTGCCGGCAGTTCCGCATCACCAATCTCCACCCCCAGATCCCCCCGGGCGATCATGATCACCTCGGAGACCTCGATGATATCGTCGATAGCCTCCAGCGCTTCCGCCCGTTCAATCTTGGAAACGATGTCCGCCTTACCACCCGCCTGCTGCAGCAGATGGCGGGCCTCTTCCACGTCTGCCGCGTGGCGCACGAAAGAGACCGCGAGGTAGTCGGCTTCGATCTCTGCGGCAAACCGGATGTCCCGCCGATCCTTGTCGGTCAATGCCGGTGCCGACAGGCCACCACCCTTTCGGTTGATTCCCTTGCCGTCGGAGAGCACGCCTCCGACCATCACCCGGCAGACGATGCGATCAACGACCACTTCATCGACCCACAGCTCGATGGCGCCATCAGCGAGCAGCAACGTATCCCCCCGGTGTACGTCCCGAACCAGTTCCGGATAGGTGATCCCGACCCGATGCTGGTCACCCTCCCCGAGACCACAGCCGGCATCGAGGGTGAAGGTCTCCTCTTCCTTCAGCTGGATCGGGCCATCCCGGAAACGGCCGATACGAATCTTCGGGCCCTGCAGATCCACCAGCACACCGACCTGGCGGCCGCTGGCCCTCGCCCGGTCACGAATGACCTCCGCTCTCCAGGCATGCTCCTCATGAGTTCCGTGGGACAAGTTGAGCCGCACCACATCGATACCGGCACTGATCAGTCCATCCAGTACTTTGGGGTTGTCCGTGGCCGGTCCCAGGGTGGCAAGGATCTTGGTTCTTCTTGGCATGATGTCTCCGCGACAGGTGCCCTGATTGAGTGTGTCCGGCGGCCTACAGCGGCATCAGTCGGCCGCACGCTGCTCCAGCATGGCCACTGCCGGGAGGACCTTCCCCTCCAGGAATTCCAGGAAGGCACCACCACCGGTAGAAATATAGGAGATCCGATCGGCGATACCATATTTGTCGACCGCTGCCAGGGTGTCACCACCACCGGCAATGGAGAATGCCTCCGATTCTGCGACAGCGAGGCCGAGAGTCCGGGTACCTTCACCGAACTGGTCGAACTCGAAGACACCGACCGGGCCATTCCAGACGATGGTGCCAGCGGCCTTCATCATCTCCCCGAAACGGGCTGCGGTATCCGGACCAATATCGAAAATCATATCGTCGTCCGTCACATCTTCCACTTTTTTGACCGTGGCCTCCGTGGTCTCTGAGAACGCTTTGCCACAAACCACGTCCGTGGGCACCGGGATCTCACCCCCCTTGGCCTTGGCCGCCGCCATCAGCCGCCTGGCCTCCTCCACCAGATCCTCTTCATACAGGGACTTACCTACATTATGTCCCGCTGCAGCAATGAAGGTGTTGGCGATACCGCCGCCGGGGATCAGCTGATCCACGATGCCGGACAGAGACTCGAGCACGGTCAGCTTAGTGGAGACCTTGGAGCCTCCGACGATGGCGGCCATCGGGCGCCTGGGGTTATCCAGCGCCTTGCCGAGTGCATCCAGTTCACCTGCCAGCAGCGGGCCAGCGCAGGCCACCGGGGCAAATTTCCCGACACCATGGGTGGAGGCCTGGGCCCGGTGGGCGGTGCCGAAGGCGTCCATCACGTAGATGTCACAGAGCGACGCGTATTTCTTCGACAGCGTCTCATCGTCCTTCTTCTCACCGACGTTGAAACGTACGTTTTCCAGCAGTACTACCTCTCCATCGGCAAGTTCAGGGGCCTGTTCCAGATACTCTTTGACCAGGCACACTTCTTTACCCAGCGCCTCGCTGAGATAGTCCGCCACTGGCTGCATGGAAAACTCAACGGCCGACTGACCCTCCGTGGGACGTCCCAGATGGGACATGAGCATCACCTTGGCACCCGCTTTGACACAGTGTTCAATGGTGGGCATGGAGGCGCGGATACGCTTGTCGGATGCCACCTTTCCCTCTTTGACGGGCACGTTCAGATCCTGGCGGATGAGTACCCGCTTCCCGGCGAGATCGAGGTCGGTCATTTTGATAACGGACATGCTGACAACTCCTTGTTTAAAACAGGTACTAGGTTCCAGGCACGAGGAACCGATGTTCGATCGATCAATAGTGGTGCTGACTCATGCGTCGGTGCACCGTTTCTGCAGGGCAACTGGATGGATACGAAACCACGACTACCGGCATAGTTCCTATGCCAGACGTTACTCATAAAACAAATTCAGGTCCCAGGCACCAGAAATCCGCGCGGATCCCTGTTGCCCAGGACCTGCTACCTAGTCCCTAGTTATTAGCTACGTGCTCAACGAAACGCATCATGTTGCAGGTGTAACCGTACTCATTGTCGTACCAGGCAACGATCTTGACGAAGGTGCTGTCCAGGGCGATGCCGGCGCCTGCATCGAAGATGGAGGAGGCGCTGAAACCACGGAAGTCGGTGGAGACCACCTTCTCTTCGGTGTAGGCGAGGGTGCCTTTCATCGGCCCTTCAGAAGCGGCCTTCATGGCGGCACAGACCTCTTCGTAGCTGGCTTCCTTCTCCAGTTCGGCTGTCAGATCGACCACTGAGACATCAGAGGTGGGCACCCGGAAGGCCATACCCGTCAGCTTGCCGTTCAGCTCCGGCAACACGACGCCGACCGCCTTGGCCGCACCGGTGGAGGAGGGGATGATGTTCTCCAGAATGCCGCGGCCACCGCGCCAGTCCTTCATGGAGGGCCCATCGACCGTCTTCTGGGTGGCGGTGGCGGCGTGAACGGTGGTCATCAGGCCGCGCTTGATGCCCCAGTTGTCATTCAGTACCTTGGCGACGGGGGCCAGGCAGTTGGTGGTGCAGGAAGCGGCGGAGACAATGGCCTCACCCGCATACTTCTCATGGTTGACGCCATAGACGAACATGGGCGTGCCGTCCTTGGAGGGGGCACTCTGAACCACCTTTCTGGCGCCGGCATCGATGTGCTTCTGGCAACTCTCGGCGGTAAGAAAGAAACCGGTGCAGTCGATCACGATCTCCGCACCTACGTCACCCCATTTCAGATCAGCGGGATCACGCTCGGCGGTGAGGCGGATCTTCTTGCCGTCGACGACAAAGTTGCTGCCATCCACAGAGACGTCCTTGGGGAAGCGACCATGTACAGAGTCATACTTGAGCATGTACGCCAGATAGTCGGCGTCCAGCAGATCGTTGATGCCGACGATCTCGATATCCTTGAAATCCTTGGCTACGGCACGGAAGACCATACGACCGATGCGGCCAAACCCATTGATGCCTACTTTGATAGTCATTGTAAAAAACTCCTGATAATTTCGAAATTGGATGATGCGGAAAGCGGGCGCCGCCAGGCACCCGCTTCAATTCCGGGTTCAGAGCAGTGACTCCACCGCCTCGGCTACCTTCTCCGCCGTGATACCGAAGTGCTCGTACACTTCAGGTGCCGGAGCAGACTCACCGAAGGTGTCAAGGCCGATCACCTTACCGTTGAGACCCACATAAGTGTTCCAAAATGGGGTCACACCGGCCTCGACGGCCACCCGGGCCGTGACAACAGCCGGCAGGACGGACTCTCTGTAGCCTTCGTCCTGGGCATCGAAGGTATCGGTGGAGGGCATGGAGACCACACGGACCTTATGGCCCTTCCCGGCCAATTCCTGCTGGGCGCTCATGGCCAGCCCCACCTCGGAGCCGGTGGCGATGATAACCGCTTCCGGCACGCCCTCACAGTCAGAGAGGACATACCCCCCTCTGGCAATCCCGGCGATCTGCTCCGGGTTGCGTTCCTGGTGCGCCAGCCCCTGGCGGGAGAGGATCAGGCTGGTAGGCCCGCCCTGCCGCTCCAGTGCCAGTTTCCAGGCGACGGCGGTCTCCACCGCATCGCAAGGGCGCCAGACGGACATGCGCGGAATCATGCGCAGGGTGGCGGTCTGCTCGACCGGTTGATGGGTGGGCCCATCCTCGCCCAGTCCAATGGAGTCATGGGTGTAGACGTGGATCGGGCTCAGTTTCATCAACGACGCCATGCGCAGGGCATTGCGGGCGTAGTCCGAGAACATCAGGAAGGTGGCGCCGTAGCTCTGGAAACCACCGTGTAGCTCGATGCCGTTCATGAGAGCGGACATACCGAATTCACGCACACCATAATGGATGTAATTGCCGGAGGCGTCATCCGGGGTGATCGGTTTGGATCCAGACCAGATGGTCAGGTTGGAACCCGCCAGATCGGCAGAACCGCCCATGAATTCAGGCACCAGCGGACCAAGACCCTCGAGGGCGTTTTGAGAGGCCTTGCGGCTGGCGATCTTCTCCGCTTTCTGGTTGACTGAATCGACAAAGGCACTGGCCTTCTCTTCCCAATCCGGTATCAGCTCTCCAGCCATGCGGCGCTTGAGCTCTACGGCCAGCTCAGGATGAGCGGCGGCATAGGCGTCGAAACGTCCGTTCCACTCACTCTCCGCGGCCTCGCCCTTCTGTTTGGCATTCCAACCGGCATAGATCTCCTCTGGCACCTCGAACGGGCCATAAGGCCAATCCAGCGCCTCTTTGGTCAGGACGATCTCATCCGCGCCCAGGGGGGCACCGTGACAATCTTCCTTGCCCTGCTTGTTTGGGGAACCAAAACCGATGATGGTCTGGCAGCAGATCAGGGTTGGCTTGTCGGTGACGGAGCGGGCCGCTTCGATCGCCGCCTTGATCGCATCTCCATTGTGACCGTCGACCTTGGGGATGACATGCCAGCCATACGCCTCGAAACGCCTGGGGGTATCGTCGGTAAACCAGGCAGCGCCATCGGCCCCGCCTCGCACCTCACCATCGATAGATATGTTGTTGTCATCATAGAAGGCCGTCAGTTTGCCCAGCTTCAGGGTGCCGGCAAGAGAGCATGCCTCGTGGGAGATACCCTCCATCAGGCAACCATCGCCCAGGAAGGTATAAGTATGATGATCGATGATTTCATGGCCATCACGATTGAACTGGGCAGCCAGGCTCTTCTCAGCGATAGCCATGCCGATGGCGTTGGTGAGGCCCTGACCCAGGGGGCCGGTGGTGGTCTCCACGCCAGGCGCATAACCATACTCGGGATGCCCCGGAGTCTTGGAGTGGAGCTGACGGAAGCTCTTGATGTCATCAATGCTCAGATCGTACCCGGTGAGGTGCAACAGAGAATAGATGAGCAGCGATCCATGCCCGTTGGAGAGCACAAATCGGTCTCGGTCCGGCCACTTGGGATTGGCCGGATTGTGGCTCATATAATCGTTCCAGAGTACTTCCGCTATATCGGCCATACCCATGGGCGCGCCCGGGTGACCTGAATTGGCTTTCTGTACGGCGTCCATGCTCAGGGCACGGATGGCATTGGCAAGATTTCTTCGCGAGGACATCAATCCTTCCCTCATTAGGCTGGTTAGAAATTCTTCACTCCGGCTCAGACCCCGGCTGGTCACTGGAAAATACCGATAGTAACATCCCGGCATTCCCCCTAAACACTCTTTGCATCCCATTCTTCTTCATGATAGGAAACAACGCTCTCAACAGCTAAAACCCAGGCCTACAGAGCTACCCTTCAGGCCGGCTGCTGGTCTTGATGATCCTCACATTTTAGAACAGAAGCGTATTCTTAACCGATTAACAACCCCCAGGCAACCAAACCGGCTTTATGGGGGTAGAAATAAAAACTCAAGGACCCATCATTCACGCCATTTTATCGAACACCCCATGCTGGGAATCTGCTGTTCCGGTCCGTTACCAGTCTCGGCCACCTGCTTCATCGCCTCGAACAGATCCCGGCGCACATCGGTGGGTGCTGCCTGCTTGCGGCTCTCATCCAGTCGCCCCCGGTACTGCAGTTGCTGATCGGCATTGAAACCAAAGAAGTCAGGGGTACAGATGGCCCCATAGGCCCTGGCCACCGCCTGAGTCTCGTCATACAGGTAAGGAAAGGGGAACTGAAACGTCTCCGCCACCTGCACCATGTTTTCGAAAGAGTCCTCTGCGTATTCAGTCGGGTCGTTGGACATAATGGCAACGCTGTTGACACCGAGCGACTTCAACTCCCGGGTGTCTCGTACAATCCGATCCATCACCGCCTTCACATAGGGGCAGTGATTGCAGATGAACATCACCAGCAGCCCCTTGCTGCCACGGCAATCCTGCAGTGTCCAGCGCTTTCCATCAACGCCTGGGATGTCAAAATCGATGGCCGGCTGGCCAAAATCGCACACCGGGGTCTCCAGGGAAACCATACGCATTCTCCTTATTACGGGTCGTCTCCAACTTCTCCAGGCAGCGATTGTACGCCATCAGGAGGAGAAATAACCACCTTGCCCGGGTATCCGGGGTCAGTACCCTCTCTCTTGCCCCGACGAATGGGAGCACGAACGATCCCGGATCTGTCGTGTAACAGGTGCACCGGGGCATGTAGCCGCTGAGCGGCGAAGTGGGTCTTTTGGATTTTAGAGTAACGGGCTATCCACTTTACGCAAGTTGATATGCAATGTTCAGATTCTCGCCAGGATCATGTCGGTATCGTCTGCGAAAAGTCGAGACACCTTGCGTGAAGTGGATAGCCCATTTAGAGTAAAACCCACCTTGGCGCTGAAACCCGGGAGGGTGGGCACGCCTTTTGTGCCCACGCGGAATATAACGAATCCATATGGAATGGATATCAATCCAGCCCATCTCGTACTTTCAATGCTGTAAGAGAATGCATGGCCGATGGTGGGCATAAACAACATGCCCACCCTACGTTCGAGGAGTCCGGTAGGGTGGGCACGTCTTTTGTGCCCACGCGGAATAACGTTTGACAAACCTCG
>JAUUYI010000133.1 GCA_030590525.1 Sedimenticola sp.
AACACGTTGAACACGTCCGGGTGGGCCTTCTCCACCTCATCCATCAGGATCACGCTGTAAGGGCGGCGCCGCACCAGCTCGGTGAGATAGCCACCCTCCTCGTAACCCACATAACCCGGGGGCGCACCGATCAAACGGGCCACGGAGTGTTTCTCCATGAACTCGGACATATCGATCCGCACCATCGCCTCTTCGGTGTCGAACAGAAACTCGGCCAGGGCCTTGCACAGCTCGGTCTTGCCCACACCGGTGGGACCAAGGAACAGGAACGAGCCATTGGGTCGGCTGGGGTCGGCCAGCCCGGCGCGGGAGCGCCGGATCGCATTGGCGATGGCTGTTACCGCCTCGTCCTGCCCGACCACCCGCCTGGAGAGCGCCTGTTCCATCTTCAGCAGCTTCTCCTTCTCCCCTTCCAGCATCTTGGAGACCGGGATACCGGTCCATTTGGAGACGACGCCCGCAACCTCCTCATCGGTCACCTTGTTCCGCAGCAGCGTCATCTCCTGCATCTCGGCCTGGGCCGCCCTGTCGAGCTGCTTATCCAGCTCCGGGATGCGGCCGTACTGCAGCTCCGACATCCGCTGCAGGTCCCCGGCACGGCGGGCGGTCTCCATCTCCTGACGCGCCCGCTCCAGCTCTTCCTTGATGTGGGTCGCGCCCTGCAGGGCCGCCTTCTCCGACTTCCACACCTCTTCCATATCAGAGAACTCCCGCTCCAGCTTGTCGATCTCCGATTCCAGATCGGCCAGACGCTTCCTGGAGGCCTCGTCGGACTCCTTCTTCAGCGCCTCACGCTCGATCTTGAGCTGGATCAGACGTCGCTCCAGCCGGTCCATCTCCTCCGGCAGGGAGTCGATCTCCATTCGGATCAGGGAGCCGGCCTCGTCGATCAGGTCGATCGCCTTGTCCGGCAGCTGCCGGTCAGTGATGTAGCGATGGGAGAGGGTCGCCGCCGCCACGATCGCCGGGTCGGTGATATCCACGCCGTGGTGCACCTCATAGCGCTCTTTGAGGCCACGCAGGATGGCGATGGTATCCTCCACCGTCGGCTCCAGTACCAGCACCTTCTGGAAGCGGCGCTCCAGGGCCGCATCCTTCTCGATATACTTCCGGTATTCATCCAGCGTGGTGGCGCCCACGCAGTGCAACTCACCCCGGGCCAGGGCCGGCTTCAGCATATTGCCCGCATCCATTGCCCCCTCGCCCTTGCCGGCACCGACCATGGTGTGCAGCTCATCGATGAACAGGATGATCTGCCCCTCCTGCTTCGACAAATCATTGAGCACCGCCTTCAGCCGCTCCTCGAACTCGCCGCGGAACTTGGCGCCCGCGATCAGGGCGCCCATATCCAGCGAAAGCAGCCGCTTGTTCTTCAGCCCCTCCGGCACCTCACCATTGATGATGCGCTGGGCCAGTCCCTCGACGATGGCGGTCTTGCCCACACCGGGCTCCCCGATCAGCACCGGATTGTTCTTGGTACGGCGCTGCAGCACCTGGATGGTCCGGCGGATCTCATCGTCCCGCCCGATCACCGGGTCCAGCTTGCCCTGCTCGGCACGCTCGGTCAGATCGATCGTGTATTTTTCCAGCGCCTGGCGCTGCTCCTCCGCATTGGGGTCATCCACCGACTGGCCGCCCCGCACTTTCTCGACCGCCTGCTCCAGCGCCCCCTTGGAGGCCCCCGTCTTGCGCATCAGATCGCCCAGCTCACCCTTATCCTCCACCGCTGCCAGAACGAACAGTTCGCTGGAGATATACTGATCCTTACGCTCCTGGGCCAGCTTATCGGTCTGATTCAGCAGACGGCTGAGCTCGTTGGAGATGTGTACATCGCCGGCAGCCCCCTGCACACTGGGCATCCGGTCCATCGCCTCACCGAGGCTGGAGCGCAACTGATTGATGTTGACATCCGACTGGGTGAGCAGGTGGCGGACCGTACCCCCCTCCTGGTCGAGCAGGGCCAGCATCAGGTGCACCGGCTCGATAAACTGATGGTCCCGCCCCACCGCAAGGCTCTGGGCGTCGGCCAGAGCGATCTGAAACTTGCTGGTCAATTTATCCATTCTCATGGGAATACTCCGGGTTCTGTAAGGTTGTGTGGGATGTGGGGGGGGATCCAGGCGAATTCAAGGGTGCGGAATAAGAGAATGCGGGCTTCAGGCGACCTGCCGATCCTTTTCACGGACCTGCACATGGTTGATAACCCGGTCGATCTGCTCCAGCAGTTCGGCGGTATTCCTGTTCCGGCTCTCTATCGGGGCAAACAACTTTATCTGGGCCCGGCTGCGCAGCAGTACCCCGCTGACCACCCCGCCGGCACCGCGGATACCGGAGATGCGGACCGGAAAGATCCGGCTGCCAGTCAGTTCGGCCAGCCGGGCGGCGCCTGCTTTCAACCTGCGCGGGGGATCCCCCTGCAGATGGATCCCACCGTGTGGAAACAGAGCCACGATCTCCCCCCGCTCCAGTGCACGCAGGGCGGCGCGCAGGGCCTTTTCGGGTCGGCGCGCCCGGTCTACCGGGATACAACCGATGGCCCGGAACAGCCATTTCAAACCAAACCGCTCATACTCCCCCCGGGCGATCAGAAACCGCAGCGGCCTGCGTGCCGAGGCGGCCAGCAGCAGCGGATCGAGACCGGAGAGGTGGTTCGAGACCAGGATCGCCGGCCCACTCCTGGGCAATCGGATACCCGTCACGTTGAGACGGTGGTAACGATAGCAAAAAAGCCGGTTGAGCCCATCCAACAGGTTGAGCCAGCTGCCACCCCAGTCGACCCGGTTGGCCTGCCGGGCGGCACGAACCAGACGCCAGATCTGCCAGGCGATGAACCCGACGGTCAGGAGCAACAGTGGCTGGAACAGACCCATCAACCCTTCCTTTTTCCACCCTTCCGGTACACCTTGCGCCGAAACAGGTCGGTACGACGGCTGACCACCCGATCGATGAACAGCATGCCATCCAGATGATCCAGTTCATGCTGCAGCGCCCGTGCCTCGAATCCCTCCATCTCATACTCCAGTTCACCACCCGCGGGATCCTGGGCCTTTACCGAGACCCGGGTGGCTCGAATCACATTACCCGTATAGTCCGGGACCGAGAGGCAACCCTCCCGCCCCATCTCATACCCCTCCCAGTGAATGATCTCCGGGTTGATCAGCACCATACGGCCATGGTTCGGGACCGGCTTCCGGGTGTTCGAGAGATCGATGATGATGATGCACTGAAACCACCCCACCTGGGGCGCAGCGATGCCCACGGCCCCGGGTCCGGCCTGGCGCGTCTCCTCCAGGTCGTCAATGAAATCCCGCAGCGCCTGATCGAACAGCAGCACCGGTTCGGATGCCCGTTTCAAGCGCTCGTCCGGCACCTTTAAAATTTCGAGTTCAGCCATCTGGAATCAGCCGATCAGGGTCTCTATGGGTGAGACACTGACATCGATATCACCCAGCGCCTGGAGGGCCTGCTCCACCTGCTCCAGGGTGGCATCGGTATAACCCTGAATATTCATGATGTAGAACGGCGTCTCCTGGGAACCAGCCACATCGGACTCCAACTCCAGAATATTGAACCCTGTATCGGCCAGGGCGCCGGTTACCTGAGCGACGATGCCGGCGCGGTCAGCGCCGTTTACCCGGACCTGCAGGTTAGGAACCAGGTGCCGGTGCAATCCACCTGACATTCCGGCCACATGCAGATGCAGACCAAGCTCCGACGCCGCCGGTCTCAGCACCGCCTCCACGTCCCCTTTCCCCGCAACCATCATCATGACAGTGAAATTGCCCCCCAGGCGGATCATGGAGGCCTCACCCAGCGTCCACCCCCCACGAAACAGGGTATCGGTCACCCGCGCCACGATACCGGGGCGATCTTCTCCGACCAGCGTCAGCATCTTCCAGTTGTTCATAGGTTGAATATTTCCCGATTGTGTCCGTTCAGTAAGCACCCAGTTAAACCCTCATAGGGGTTCGAACTGCACCCACCCTGGCGGGTGGTACTGACCGCCCGAACTCCAGGTGGCGCCGACCACTCCATGTGCTGGGGTTGTGCGATTCAGTCACTGTGCTTCTTCATCAGCCCTTTAATACGTCGAGCTTCGGCACTCATTCAAACAGCAACAGGGTGTAGTTCATACACCCTTGCTTTTTTTGCAGCTGTTTTGAGGTCACCACGTTTGAGTGCTTCCCTTACATCATCCAGCTTATAAGCGTCTTCAAGCGAGAGATACGGCGACCATTCATCTTCATTAACAACCAATTCAACATCCACTTCTGCTACATATTTGTCTTCGTGAACATACTTTGTTTTCTTTCGAGTATTCACCGTTTTCGCTCCATAAATGTCTTATTCCATCGCGAAGGATCAGGTCGATAAGCTGTTACTAGTACTGCCGGCCGATCATGCCCCTTAGGAATTCCCCAAAGCAGATGCACAGGATTGCCATTGCTATCTGTTTGCAGAACAAGAACTGAAGAGCCTTTGGGGTAATTTGGATAATCTTCTACCAACACCGCACTTTTGATTCCCTCAATGATTTCTCTAGCAGTAAGATCATCGTTTGCGAGCTCATCATATCCATGTTCGGATATTCGAATATCCTTTGACTCAGCAAGCTCTTGAATCCTCTCTAATGTGTCACTCACATGCTATTCTCGGTTTATACGCCAGATTGATTGCATAGTGCTACTTCAACATCCCCGCTGCCCGTAACCATCATCATAATGGTGAAGTTACCCCCCAGGCGTATCATGGAGGCCTCACCCAGCGTCCATCCCCCCCGGAACAGGGTATCGGTCACCCGCGCCACGATACAGGGACGATCCTCCCCGACCAGCGTCAACATCTTCCAGTTGTTCATAGGTTGAATATTTCCCTGTTGTGTCCGTTCAGTAAGCACCCAGTTAAACCCTACCTTGATGGTGAGAGAGGTCCTGTTTACCCCGGATGGGGGGCGCCGTGAACCCATCCCTGGGGGCTTGGCTTCGGCATCCCTGCCTCAGACACCCCCATCCGGGGTAAACAGGGCCTCTCGATAGGATTAACCGGATGTTCACTCTATCCAGATCAGGGAGGCCATGCGCCCGGTTACCCCATCCCGCCGATAGGAGAAAAAACGCTCCGGCTGTGACAGCGTACAACGGCCCCCTCCGCCGATAAATCCAATATTTCGTGCGTTCAGCCGATTCTCCGCCAAACGGTAGATGTTTGCCAGCCAGTGGCCCGGCACGCCGGGCAGAAAGGCCACCTCATTCGCCGGATCCCACTCCAGAAAAGCCAACCTCACCTCGTTACCTACCTCAAATGCCATCGGCCCGATCGCCGGTCCCAGCCAGGCTAGCAACTCCTCACCCGGTTCGGCAAACCGGTCCAGTGCCGACTCGATCACCCCGGCACACAGCCCGCGCCACCCGGCGTGAACGGCGGCCACGCGGGTTCCCGAACGATTACACAGCAGCAGCGGCAGACAATCGGCGGTCAATACCGCACAGACCACACCCGGGGTCGACGTGGTGATAGCATCGGCCTGGCACCCGCTTACCCCCGACGTCCCTTCCACCACATCACAACCATGCACCTGCTGCAGCCAGAGCGGGTCGGAGGGGAGATTCAGCACCGTTTTCAGGTGAGCCCGATTCTGCCGGACCGTCAATGGATCGTCCCCGACGTGGTCGCCCAGGTTCAGAGAATCGTAGGGAGTTGTACTGTAACCGCCCCGGCGGGTGGTACTGACCGCCCGAACCCCGGGTGGCGCCGGCCACTCCGGTCGAATCCATGGGTTGAAGGTGTAGGAATCAGTCACTTTTCAGATCCAGCATATGGCCTGCAACGTAAATATTCGGTCAACCCATCTCAACAATACCAAAGACTTTAGCCACGGATTTACGCGGATTTACACGGATAAAGACAAAATCCGAGCAGTTATCCGCGTTGATCCGCGTCCATCCGCGGCTAAGCTGTTGTTTCGTATGCATAGGGGCTGACCGAATATTCACCCTGCAGCAGCCTGCTCAGTCAGCTGGAAAATATGCAATGACATCCATCTCACTGTGCGGAATACCAATGATATCGATGCAATCCTGAGCGATCAGATAAAAAACGACATGCTCACCTTGCGGGAAACTAAAGTAGCCATCGTGGATATCTGGACGATATTTACCCAGTCGTGGATTATCCGCCAACCATGTAAAGCGTTTTTCAAGCCTTTTCAGATAAGTATTACGCTGCTCTCTACCCCAATGCTGCTCTGTATAACGCCCGATGTTCTTTAGATCATCCCTGGCTCTCGGCGTAATTCTGTACCTCTTCATCAACCCTCATTATCCAAATCATCAATCAGAGCATCCATGGAGAAATCACCGATATACTCTCCTTTTCCAGCTTGTTCTGCACCCTGAGCCAAATGGGTTCGCAGTGCTTCG
>JAUUYI010000208.1 GCA_030590525.1 Sedimenticola sp.
CCTTGCTGGAAGTCGATCATATTCTTCTGGTGGCGCTGCAAGATGATTTCAGCCAAAGGGATCAAGCGAAGAAAAATGCGCTGTCTATTATTGAACGATTAAAAGCCGATCCGACGCTCTTTCCGGCACTTGCGGAACAGTTTTCTGACTGTCCATCCAAGAAAACCGGTGGTTCACTTGGACAGATCGGTAAAGGCCAGACCGTTCCAGAATTTGAAAAACAGATCATGCGCATGCCTGTAGGTCTGGCGGAGAAGCCGGTTGAGAGTCGCTACGGTTTTCACGTTGTTCGATTGAACAAAAAAATCGAGGGCAGACCTCTGGAATACGACATGATTGCCGAAAAGATAAAGAACTACCTCACTCAGAAAGCATCGCACCTTTCCATTCAGGCTTATATACAATCGTTAGTCGAGCGAGCCAGTATTGAGGGAATAGAGATCGAGTTGACGAGGCGGTAATAATGAGTACGAATCCTTATGCAACACGGATCGAATACCTGGATGTCGATGGCAAAACGGTGGCCACAGACCAGGAGGGCTATATCCAGAACATGGATGACTGGTCAGAGGCCTATGTAAAAGCGCTGGCCGAAAAAGAGAGGCTTGAGCTTATCGGCGAACACTGGGACGTGATCAACTATATCCGCGCGTACTATGAAGAGCACCATGTTCAGCCGCAAGTGCGCGACATGATAAAACACTTCAAGAAGGCGTGGGGGCCGGAGCGTGGAAACAACCGCTACCTCCACGATATCTTCCCCAGGGGCGGCCCACAGAAACAGGGTAACCGCCTGGCGGGAATCCGTAAGACCAAGGGTGAGCATTGAGCTGACAGGGCCATCTCTGATCAAAAAAATAGACCATGCTTAAAAGGATCATAGGCCTGAAGCGGGTCATGACCGAAAAGGAGTTTGTGATTTCGATCGTGGGCGCCTTTATCGGTACCCTGATCGCATCGTTCTTCAGCAACATGATACTGCAGGCAGAGGCGATGCCGCTCATTCTGGCGTCTACCGGCGCTTCGGCGGTGCTTCTCTTTTCCCTTCCCTTCAGTCCAGTATCCCGACCATGGAATCTGGTGGGTGGCCATCTGGTCTCCGCATTTGCCGGCGTCTCCTGTTATCTGCTGGTGCCCAATGATCTCCTCGCATCATCCCTTTCCATCCCCAGCGCGATGCTGCTGATGCACGTTTTCCGATGCATGCATCCACCAGGGGGTGCAACGGCCATCACCGCGGTGGTGGGGGGTGCCAATGTCCATGCCTTGGGATATGCGTTTATGTTGATCCCCGTTTTTATCAATGCCATTATCCTGCTCTCCATCGCTATGGCCATTGCGACGTTTCGTGATGAAAACCCGTTTGAAATCCGGCCCAGGGGAGAGAAAGATGAAGAACTGGATGTGCTGGAGGAGTAAGGGCCTCGGAAAATTTAAATACGCAAAAATTGCGCCGGATTGTTGTTCTGATTCAAGGCGTGGCAAGGGGCGCATAGCTGGTCTATGTAACCCTTGCCGCAAAGCAGAAGCTGGGCAACAAGACAAGCAAGATTGGGTATTGTATTTTTCCGCGGCCCTGACAGGGGATAAACGGTCGCTGGAGACTTCTTTGTTATGCTATGGAATCTAATGATGCACACCCTCATGGGGTGGCTCGGGGCTTACTACTTCACCTTGTCCCCCGAAGGAATAGGAATGGCCGTGCTGGTTGTCTGTGTGACTCAAGCGGTTGATCAGATCCGGGTTCGAAAAGAGGCGTGGGGTGAGGTCGAGGCGATGCCGGAGGCCGACCGGAAGGATGCCACGCAACAGCTGGAGGCCAGCATCAATAAAAAAATGGCGCTGACCTTTGCGAAGAACGTCTTTCTATATACGGCAATTGTACTCCTGGTGGCGGAGATGGCCCGTACGCACGGTTGGTTGTGATAAATAAAGCGATTTTTATCCTAACCCGGCAGCGCCGGAACCAAATGGTCGGGGGCACGGCTCTAATGTCATGCCGGTTGTCGTTGTCGCATTCGACGATGAAACCGTGACCCTGGAGGCAAATAATTCACTTGCCGATGTCACGCTGCGTGTGGATCTGGTGGTCGTGGAGGTGCACGAAGCGATCGACGCAGAGTTGAAGAGCGGCAAGGTTCAGGACATGGAAGCGATCTACGAGAAGGAGCGGATGGACGGCGTGGCGGTGGAATTCAAGCGATAGAAAATGTAGGGGCGAATTTATTCGCCCAGCCCTCAGAGTTCCGGGCGAATAAATTCGCCCCTACAAGTTGCCTGGTCGAGAGGGGTCTGAAGCGAATGGCGCTTACTTAAGCAAAAATAGTCGTCATTGCGAGGCACGAAGCAATCTCCAGAACCCCGGCACGACCAGGGAGATTGCCACGCTACGCTCGCAATGACGGGGCTTTTAAGCTTAAGTAAGTGCCATTCGGGTCTGAAGCGATTTACTGTGAGGAACAACAGGCTCCTAGGCGAGCCCCTACTGCAGCAACAGGACGATCAGCTGCACCGGTCCATGGATGCCATAGGAGAGGGTCTGCTCGATATCCGCGGTCTTGGAGGGACCGGAGACAAGCAGGGCATTGGTGGGCATCCCCTGGTGCCACGCCTCCGCTTCCATCAGGCTTTCAAAGGTGTCGTGGAGGTGCGAGGTATCCAGTACTGCGATGTGGATCGGTGGTACCAGAGACCAGCTGCGGGGCTCTTCGACGGTGGGCCAGAGCACCAGGGTGCCGGTAGCGGCAATACCGGCGCGGGCGGAGGTGAGCGCGGCTTCGGTGTCGAAAAAGATGGGCTCTTTCCAGTTGTCGATCTCCTGCTCGAACCACTTCAGGTGCGGCTTCGTCTGTTCGTCCCACCCCTTCGAGATTGCGCTCCCCAAGGGGCCGTCCGGGGCGTAGAGCAGGCTGCCGATCCGCTTCTCCTGCGCCAGCCGCTGCAGTTCGGCGACCCACTCATCACGTCCTGAGAGATACACCTCTGCCCGCACCGCCTCCAGGTGGCTGCGGAACTGCTCTATCCGTTGGTTGGGGGTGGAGGAGGGGGGCGATGCGGTTTTTTCCAGCTCCCCTCCTGGGAGATCGGGGCGGGCCGTCCGCAGGCGTGAGAGGATGTTGTCACGGGCCTTACTCATGGTCGAATTCCTGATCGTGGGCCAATTGATGCAGGGAACGGGCAGCGATGCGCGGAGGCTTGCGCACCCGGGTCCAGGGGCCCAGCCGGTTCGGCAGCAGGTGGCGCAGGCGGGTCGCCAATCGGCCGGCAGCGCGGTAGAGGCGGGGGGATGTGTGCAACCAGCGCCACAACCCCCATAGCAGGGACTCGTTCCTGCCCCGGCGGCTGCCGGCACCGGGCAGGGCGCCGGAACCTTTGCGTACCCCCTCGTAACGCAGCCGGTTGAGCAGCTTCGGTAGCGGGATGCGCACCGGGCAGACTTCGCCGCAGGCGCCGCACAGGGTGGAGAAGGTGGGCAATACGCCCAGCCGGTCCAGCCCTGCCTTCTGGGGCTCCAGTACCGAGCCAATGGGGCCGGGGATGGTGGCCAGATAGGGATGTCCGCCAACCCGGGTATAGACCGGGCAGTGATTCATGCAGGCACCGCAGCGGATGCAGCGCAGGGTGGCGATCAGCTCCGGGTCTTCGTAGATGCGGGAGCGGCCGTTGTCCAGCAGCACCAGATGCACCTCTTTCGGCCCATCCCGCTCGCCCGGGCGGCGGGGGGAGCTGATCATATTGAAATAGGTGGAGATGGGCTGGCCGGTGGCGCTACGGACCAGGATATCCAGCAGCGGCGGAACGTCCGCCAGCCGTTCCACCACCTTTTCGATGCCGGTGACGGCGATGTGGACCGGTGGCACGGTGGTACACATGCGGCCGTTGCCCTCGTTCTCCACCAGGCAGAGCGTGCCGGTCTCCGCTACCGCGAAGTTGACCCCGGAGAGTCCCACCGGTGCCTGATAGAAGCGTTTTCTCAGAATCTCCCGGGCGTTACGTGTCAGTTGCTCGATATCCTCCGTGTAGGGGATATCCGGGAACTTGTCCCGGAAGATCCGGGCCACCTGTTGCCGGTTCTTGTGGATGGCCGGCGCGATGATGTGGGAGGGTGCCTCGCCAACCAGCTGGATGATGAACTCGCCCAGGTCCGATTCCAGGCACTCGATGCCCTGTTGCTCCAGGAAGGTGTTCAGCCCCATCTCTTCGGAGACCATGGACTTGCCCTTGATCAGCATCCGGGCATCGTGCTGGCGCATGATGCCGAGCACGATCTCGTTGGCCTGTTCCACCGTCTCCGCCCAGTGCACCCGGATACCGTTGGCGGTGCAGCGCTGTTCCAGCTGCTCCAGCAGTTCCGGAAGCCGGCTCAGGGCGTTAGCGCGGATCCTTTCACTGCGCAACCGCAGCCGCTCCAGCGCTGCCGGGTCCGGGAAGGCGTTCCGGCGCTTGTGGATCAGCCCATCCATGGCGGATCGGAAGTTGGCCCGGATCTGCGGGTCGTTCAGCGCCTCCCGGACACCGGTATGGAACCGGACGTCGCTACGGCCCCTGTTTTCGGGCAGGCTCCTAGTCATGGCGGGTGCGCTCCCATAGAAAGCTGGCGATATGTTCCCCGGGCAGGGCATCCCCCCGCTGCTGCAGGCGGCCGCTGATATTCATCAGGCAACCGCAGTCACCGGTGATCAGACG
>JAUUYI010000320.1 GCA_030590525.1 Sedimenticola sp.
GATAGATGCTGCCAATCTCTGGCGCCTCCAGCCGTACCAGGGGCAGATCCCTTCCCTGGATATTCTTTACCGAATCCAGCCGCTCCCCTTTGAAACGGAGGTCCAGGTAGTGGTCCGGCTGCTGTGTGTCCCAGAACCGAAACGGTCGGCTGCGTACCAGAAAACGGTTCCGGTTGCGGGACCAGGACGCCACCTGATCGGGGTGGCGAACCTTGCGGTACCCCAGACGGTCCAGCTCCGCCACCAGTTGCGCGGTGGTTATCGGAGCCCCGGGGTAGAGCTCCAGGGGTCTGCCGTAGACCCGGGCCGGCACCGCCCAGCGCTTGCCTTCGAACCGGCTCGTCACACGATAATCGAGATAGAACAGATAGAGCACTGCAATCAGGGAAAACAGGAGCCCGAGGGCCAGCAGCCGAACCAGCCAGCGCCGGTTCGACTTCCGTTTGGATTTCCGGCTGCCACGGCGCCTGTTTCCGCTGCTGCGGCTCGGGCTGCGCTTGCTGCTGCTCTTGTTCTTTTTTCGCGGGCGGGCGGGCGATCTTGCCATTTCGATGCGGGAGAGTTACGACTTGTGGAGTAAATTCTGACGCCACACCTTATCACACCCCGGAAGTCAGGAGCGTAGTTCGGATGGGGCCTGATCGGAATTCCGAAGGGGCGGTGCGCACCATGGACCGAGTGACGTGGGACAGAAGTAAATACCTGATGCCGTCCCCGGTAACTGCTAAACTCAGGCGGGCACCCTGACCAAGACCAGAACACAAGAAAGCCAACGATGAATGACAACACCCGTACTCCGCCGAAAACCCTCTCTGTCGCGATCACCGGCTCCGGGGGCAGCGGCGTAGTCACTACCGGCCAGATGCTGCTGAAGACGATCGCCGACGCCGGCTTCTATGGCCTGATGTCCCGTTCAGCAGGACCTCAGATCAGAGGGGGCGAATCCGCTGCCATGCTGCGCATAGGGGCCGCTCCAGTAAGCTGCCTGGATGACCACTACGACCTCCTGATGGCCCTGGACTGGCTCAACGCCGACCGGTTTGCCGAAGAGATCCCCCTGACTGATGAGAGCCTCATCATCTGCGATACGGATGGCGGCGGCATTCCCGAAGCCATTGCCGTATATGGGGCCAGGGTGATGGAGATACCGCTGAAAAAGATGGCCAAGGAGATCACCGGTGGCAGAATCAATATGCTCGCTCTGGGCATACTCTGCGAACTGCTGGGGCTACCGGAGAAGAGCGCATTGGCGGTGGTGGAGCGCGCGCTTGGCAGAAAGGGCCAGGCAGCAGTTGACGCCTCCCGGCAGTGTGTCAGCAGCGGTTACCGGGTGCAAAAGAGCCTCGGCCCGAAGCAGCGGCTGCAGCGGCTGCAGCGGCTGCAGCGGCTGGAAACGCCCCCCCCCCGCTGGGATATCAGTGGTAACGAGGCGACCGGCCTGGGTGCCGTACGGGGCGGGGTACGGTTCGTAGCTGCCTACCCGATCACCCCGGCCAGCGAGGTCCTGGAGTGGCTGGCCCCCAACCTGGAGAAGGTGGGTGGTTCCCTGCTCCAGGCGGAGGATGAACTGGCCTCGATCAACATGATCATCGGCGCCTCTTTTGGCGGGGTTCCATCCCTTACAGCGACCTCCGGACCCGGGTTGAGCCTGATGATGGAAGGACTGGGGCTGGCGGTGACCAGCGAAACCCCGATCGTGGTGGCCAATGTAACCCGGGGCGGCCCATCCACCGGCATCCCGACCAAGTCGGAACAGTCCGACCTCAACATCGCCGTCTATGGCTTCCATGGTGACGCACCACATATCGTGCTGGCTGCCCTGGATATCGGTGACTGCTCCTTCACCACCGAATGGGCGGTCTATCTGACCGAGACGCTGCAGGCGGTCGCCATCGTCCTCTCCGACCAGGCACTCGGCCAGTCCCGCGCCGTGATCGACCCACCCGAAAGGGCCGCTGCAGGCCCCAAGCGCCGGCTTGCGGATTCAGGCACTGAGGCTTATCAGCGTTATGCGCTGACCGAAGACTCCATCTCCCCTATGGCCATCCCGGGCAACCCGGACGGCATCTACACCGCCGATGGCCTGGAGCACAACGAACTCGGAACCCCCTCCAGCAAGCCGCTGGATCACCAGCAGCAGATGGACAAGCGGCTGCACAAGTTGACCGGCTACGACTATGGTGAGCATTGGGCCGAGATCAGGGGAGAGGGGAGGGCCTGCATTCTGACCTGGGGCTCCACCTCTGGCGCTGCCTTCGAAGCGGCTCAGCGGCTGGAAGCAGAGGGTGTATCGGTGAAGGCCATTGCCATCCGACTGCTCTGCCCGATGCCACAGACGGCGATGCGGGAGGCCCTCGCGGGTACAACCCGAGTGCTGGTGGTGGAGCAGAACCACAGCGGGCAACTGTTTCACTATCTGCATTCAATGCGCCTGCTACCGAATGATGCCCGGCTTCTGGGCAAACCCGGCCCTCTCCCAATCCGCCCCGGGGAGATCGTTACCGCATTGAAGGAGTGGAGCTGACATGACGGCACCCCAACCCCAGACATCACTGAAACCAAAAGATTACAAATCCAGCATCAAGCCGGTCTGGTGCCCGGGCTGCGGCCATTTCGGAGTCTTCAGCGCAGTCACAAAGGCACTGGCATACCTCGCCCTGGTACGGGAGGACGTGGCCCTGATCTCCGGTATCGGCTGCTCCTCCCGACTGCCCGCCTACACCGACCTCTACGGCTTTCACGGGGTCCATGGGCGCGCCCTGGCCGTCGCCTCCGGGCTCAAAGCTGCCCGCCCCGATCTGACGGTGCTGGTCGCCGGCGGGGATGGGGATGGGTTTTCCATTGGCGGCAACCACTTCCTGCACGCCTGCCGGCGGAATATGGATATAACCTACATCGTCATGGACAACGAGGTCTATGGCATGACCAAGGGCCAGGCCTCACCCACCACGGCACCGGACTGGA
>JAUUYI010000318.1 GCA_030590525.1 Sedimenticola sp.
GGCTGATCGAGGGGCTGTATGACGGTGAGGCAGGCATGACCCTGCTGGGTGTGACCGGCTCGGGAAAGACCTTTACCATCGCTAATGTGATCCAGTCGGTGCAGCGGCCGACCCTGGTGTTTGTCCATAACAAGACCCTGGCGGCCCAGTTGTACGGCGAGATGAAGGAGTTCTTTCCCCACAATGCAGTGGAATACTTCGTCTCTTACTACGATTACTACCAGCCCGAGGCCTATGTCCCCGCGTCGGACACATTTATCGAGAAAGACGCATCGATCAACGACCACATCGAGCAGATGCGGCTCTCCGCGACCAAGGCACTGCTGGAGCGGCCGGATACCATCATCGTCGCCACCGTCTCCTGTATCTACGGCCTGGGTGATCCCCGTGCCTACCTGAAAATGGTACTGCACCTGGTGCGGGGAGAGCAGGTGGATCACCGGGCTATCCTGCGCCGGCTGGCAGAACTGCAGTATCAGCGCAACGATGTGGAACTGCACCGCGCCAGTTACCGGGTGCGGGGAGAGGTGATCGACATCTATCCGGCGGAGTCGGATCGGGAGGCGGTAAGAGTGGAGCTGTTCGACGATGAGATCGAGTCGATCGCTCTGTTCGACCCCCTGACGGGCGAGGTGCTGCGCCGGCTGCCCCGCTACACGATCTATCCCAAGTCCCATTATGTGACGCCCCGGGAGACGCTGCTGGAGGCGGTAGAGCAGATCAAGCTGGAACTGAAGGAGCGGTTGGAGCAGCTGCGGGGGAACAACAAGCTGGTCGAGGCCCAGCGGCTGGAGCAGCGCACCCGTTTCGACATCGAGATGATCCTGGAGCTGGGCTACTGTTCCGGGATCGAGAACTACTCCCGTTATCTCTCCGGCCGGCAGTTGGGGGAGGTGCCGCCCACCCTGTTCGACTACCTTCCTGACAATGCCCTGCTGGTGGTGGATGAGAGTCACGTCTCGGTCCCTCAGATCGGTGGCATGTACAAGGGCGACCGTTCCCGCAAGGAGACCCTGGTGGAGTATGGGTTTCGCTTGCCTTCGGCCTTGGACAACCGGCCCATGCGATTCGAGGAGTTCGAGGTGCGGGCACCCCAGACCATCTATATCTCCGCCACCCCACGGGCATATGAGCTGGAGCACTCGGGGGTGGTGGTGGAGCAGGTGGTACGTCCTACCGGACTGGTGGATCCGATGCTGGAGATACGCCCGGTGGCGACCCAGGTGGACGATCTTCTGTCGGAGATACGGCTGCGGGTAGAGCAGCAGGAGCGGGTGCTGGTCACCACTCTGACCAAACGTATGGCCGAGGATTTGACCGACTATATGAGTGAGCATGAGGTGCGGGTGCGCTATCTGCACTCGGATATCGACACGGTGGAGCGGGTGGAGATAATCCGTGATCTGCGTCTGGGGGTGTTCGATGTGCTGGTAGGGATCAATCTGCTGCGGGAGGGCCTGGATATGCCCGAGGTCTCACTGGTGGCCATTCTCGATGCGGACAAGGAGGGGTTTCTGCGTTCGGAGAGTTCCCTGATCCAGACGATCGGAAGGGCGGCCCGTAATGTCAACGGTAAGGCGATTCTGTATGCAGACAGGATTACCGGCTCCATGCGCCGGGCCATCGATGAGACCGACCGCCGTCGGGAGAAGCAGATGGCCTACAATCGGGAGCATGGCATCACCCCGCGCACCATTCGTAAGGCGGTGAAGGATATTCTGGAGGGGGCTCATGCCGGCGCACCGCTGCCCGCCAGCCAGTACGCGCGGGTGGCCGAACTGGAGGCGGAGTATGCGGCAATGTCCCCGAAGCAGATGGCAAAGCGGATCGGCACACTGGAGAAGCAGATGTATCAGCATGCCCAGGACCTTGAATTCGAGGAGGCGGCCCGGGTGCGGGATCAGCTAAAACAGCTCCGCACCCTGGGGGTGCTGGCATGAGATTACGATTCAATTCTACTTTGTCAGATTATACAAAGGTCAAAAATTATAAAATTTGTAGGTTGGTGACAAGGTAGAATTAAAGCTGTCTGATCTTCTCCCGCTGCTCCTGCAGATTGGCCAGCGCCGACTGCTGACTGGCCAGCTTGCCGCGTTCTTTGTCGACGACGGCAGCCGGAGCCCGTTCCACGAAGTTGGCGTTGGCCAGCTTGGTTTCGATCTGCGCCACATTGGCCTCGATCTTGCCGATCTCCTTCTCCAGTCGAGCCAGTTCCGCCGCCTTGTCGATCAGGCCGGCCATCGGGATCAGCAGTTTCATCTCGCCGACCAGCGCGGTGGCCGACTCGGGGGCCTCGTCCGAGGCCGCAAGTAGCGTAACTGACTCCAGCCGGGCGAGGAAATCCAGGTAGTGCCGGTTCTTTTCAAGCCACTCCCGGTCCTGGGCCGAGCTGTTCTGCAGCAGCACCGGGAGGGGTTTGCCCGGGGCGATATTCATCTCACCCTTGATCCGGCGCACCCCGAGGATGAACTGCATTACCCACGCCATCTCCGCTTCCGCATCGCGGTCGATGCGCCTTTCGTCGCTGCTGGGGTAGGGCTGCAGCATGATGGTCTCGCCCTGCACACCGGCCAGCGGGGCGACCTGCTGCCAGATCTCCTCGGTGATGAAAGGCATGATGGGGTGGGTCAGCCGCAGCAGTGTCTCCAGCACGCGCACCAGGGTGCGGCGGGTGCCCCGTTTCGCCTGGTTGCTGGCATCGTCACTGTGGAGCACCGGCTTGCACAGCTCCAGGTACCAGTCGCAGTACTCATTCCAGGTAAACTCGTAGATCGCCTTGGCCGCCTGGTCGAAACGATAGCCTTTGATGGCATCCTGGACCGACTGCTCGGTGCGCTGCAGGCGGGAACGGATCCAACGGTCGGCCACGCTCAGTTCGATCTCGTGCCCATTCTGAGCCGCTTCCTTCGAAGCACCACAATCCTTGCCCTCCGTGTTCATCAATACGAAGCGGGCTGCATTCCACAATTTGTTACAGAAGTTAC
>JAUUYI010000040.1 GCA_030590525.1 Sedimenticola sp.
GGTCCACGTTGCATGCCTGGGTGTTGGGCGCCGCCCCGAAGGCGGTGGAAGCACCGGAGAATATCTTGGACAGGGTAGCCAGCTGGGCGTGGATCTCAAGCCCGATTACAGTTTCCCATGTCATGGTTTGTCTTCCTTATAAAACAGTTCAGGCCTGGCCAGATGCCACTCCGTAACCTGCTGAAACCGGTGCGCAGCGTTCAGCAGTCGACCTTCCTGGAAGTAGTTACCGATTATCTGCAGCCCGACCGGCTTGCCCCCTACCGGGGCGACCGGAATGGAAACAGCAGGAAGCCCGGCCAGGTTGGCGGCAATGGTGTAGATGTCCGACAGATACATGCTGATCGGGTCATCTGCTTTCTCGCCAATAGCAAAAGCGGTCCCCGGCGCGGTCGGGCCCATCACGACGTCCACCTGCTCGAAGGCGCTCCGAAAGTCGTCGGATATCAGTTTTCGGATCTGCTGGGCCTTCAGATAGTAAGCATCGTAGTAGCCGGCTGACAGGGCATAGGTCCCGATCAGGATGCGACGTTTCACTTCGGCGCCGAAACCCTCCCCCCGGGAGCGCTTGTAGAGGTCTTCCAGATCCTTCGGGTCGTCACAGCGATAACCGAAGCGAACGCCGTCGAAACGGGCCAGATTGGAAGAGCACTCAGCCGGTGCCACCACATAGTAGGTAGGTATTGCCAGGGCACTGTTCGGCAGGCTGATCTCTTTCAGCTCCGCCCCCAGGCGGCGGTACTCATCGACCGCCTGTTCCACCGAACGGGCCACCGCAGGGTCAAGCCCTTCGCCAAAATACTCTTTCGGGAGGCCGATCCTGAGCCCGGCGATCTCATCCTCGAGAGAGCCACTGTAGTCCGGCACCGACCGATCGGCACTGGTTGAATCCCGGGGATCGAAACCCGCCATCACCTGCAGCATGGCAGCGGCATCGGCTGCGCTACGGGTCAACGGCCCACCCTGGTCCAGGGATGAGGCAAAGGCGATCATGCCATAGCGGGAAACCCGGCCATAGGTCGGCTTCAGCCCGGTAAGACCACAGAGGGCGGCCGGCTGGCGTATCGAACCGCCGGTATCGGTACCGGTGGCGGCAACACAGAGCCGCGCCGCCACTGCCGCGGCCGAGCCACCGGAGGAGCCACCAGGAACACTCGCCTGATCCCAGGGGTTGCGGACCGGCCCATAATAACTGGTCTCATTGGAGGACCCCATGGCGAATTCGTCCATGTTGGTCTTCCCCAGCATCACTGCGCCAGCCTGCTTGAAGCGGGTAACAACGGTGGCATCGTAGGGCGCGATAAAATTATCCAGCATGCGGGAGCCGCAACTGGTCTTCACACCGTCACTGCAGAAAATATCCTTGTGGGCGATGGGGATGCCGGTAAGTGGCGTCGCCGTGCCGGAGCGGAGTCGCTGATCCGCCTCCTCCGCCGATTTCAGGGCACTCTGTTCCGCGACCGTTATGAAGCTGTTCAATATCCCATCGTACCGTCCGATCCGATCCAGAAAGGCCTGAGTCAGATCGACACTGGAGAATTCGCCGGATCTGAGTCCGGCTGCCAGCTGTACTATGCTCTTGTCATGCATGACTGTCACTCGATGACCCGTGGAACGAGGTAGAGCCCGTTCTCGGTAGCTGGTGCGGTAGACTGAAAGTGTTCCCGCTGATCGGTCTCGGTAACCTGGTCCTCCCGCAGTCGTTGGGCCATATGCAACGGATGGGCCATCGGCGTCACCCCAACCGTGTCGGCAGAACTCATCTGCTCGACCAGATTGAGTATATTCGAGAGGTCGCCAGCAACGGCTTCCAACTCGCTTTCACTGACCGCCAATCGCGCCAGGTGGGCAATCTTCTCCACATCGGATCTATCCAGGGACATGCGCTCTCTCTCGCTTGGGAAGCCACGCTGAAAAAGCTGGCAAATTAACACATTTACATATTTTAGCGAACTGTTCCTTGCCCCACACCCCCTCTGGTTGCTAGATTACGCCTTTTCCAGCGAATCCTGGGCAACATGCAGCACGCCCAGGAGGCTGTCGGATTATGGGTGAACCTGCCGATAAAGTGGGAGGGCAATGCCATTTTTTACGGATATTTAGCATATAGTGGGATTATGTGACGAAAATACCGAAAAAACTGCACCGCCTTCCCATTTCCTTGTCACGCCCCCCATAACCCGACGGCCTCCTGGGGGCCCAATCCTGGTACTCTAAAGATAGACAATCGCTCCACGGGAACCCTTTTCACCATGTTGTTCAGACGAATACGCGGCATTTTCTCAAATGACCTCTCGATTGACCTTGGCACGGCCAATACACTCATTTACGCCAGAGGCCAGGGTATCGTGCTTGACGAACCCTCGGTCGTCGCCATCCGCCAGAACAGGGGACCCGGTGGCGGGAAATCCGTAGCCGCGGTAGGGGAAGAAGCAAAACAGATGCTGGGGCGAACCCCCAATAACATCACTGCCATCCGCCCCATGAAAGACGGCGTCATCGCTGATTTCACGGTCACTGAAAAGATGCTCCAGCACTTTATCCACAAGGTGCACGAAAGCAAACTGATCAGGCCCAGCCCCCGGGTCCTGGTCTGTGTACCCTGCGGCTCCACCCAGGTCGAGCGGCGGGCTATCAAGGAGTCCGCTGCCGGGGCCGGGGCACGTGAGGTCTATCTGATCGAAGAACCCATGGCCGCCGCCATTGGCGCTGGCCTGCCGGTGGACGAAGCCCGAGGCTCCATGGTACTGGATATCGGTGGTGGTACCTCGGAGGTAGCTGTCATTTCTCTCAACGGCATCGTCTACGCCAATTCGGTACGGGTTGGAGGCGATCGCTTCGATGACGCTATCATCAATTATGTACGACGCAATTACGGCACCCTGATCGGCGAGGCGACCGCCGAGCGGGTCAAGAAAGAGATTGGCTCGGCTTTTCCGGGCAACGAGGTAAAAGAGATCGAGATCAAGGGACGAAACCTGGCAGAGGGTATCCCCCGCAGTTTTACGCTCAACAGCAATGAGATCCTGGAAGCATTGCAGGAACCCCTTTCCGGTATCGTCGGAGCGGTCAAGGCGGCTCTGGAGCAAACCCCACCGGAACTGGGTGCAGATGTGGCCGAAAGAGGCATCGTTCTCACTGGCGGTGGCGCCCTGCTGCGCGATATTGATCGTCTGCTGGAGGAAGAGACCGGATTGCCGGTTCTGATCGCAGAAGACCCACTCACCTGCGTCGCCCGTGGCGGTGGTCGAGCCCTGGAGATGCTGGATGAACGGGGCGGCGAACTGCTGTTTGCACTTGAGTGACCCAGTACTCCGCCAAGGTTGTATTGATGGGCGCATCAATACAACCTTGCCGGAGTACTGGTGATCCCCAGGGTGCTTTCCGGCCACACAGGAAACCAGCCTCGCGCAATAATGCACTAATTGAGTTCCCGGATCCGGGGCATCGATGCGCCCGTCTGGCAAGGGTCGCTACCGGCGTCTGTCGTACATGGATGTACCAATGCCGCGCGTGCAGGACGCACAGGAGCGGCCTGCCTCCCGCGACACTTGCGCATCCCTGCACGTCGCGCGGAAACGCAGAAATATTCGATGCCAGCGGTCGCCAGCGCTCTGTTGCTACGCCCTGATCCACACTGCCCCCTGCCCCATCCAACCAGTAAGGGCTCGCGAAACAATAACTCCCTGTTTTGGGACCCCGATCCATCCCGTCTGGCGGCGTTGCGAAAACTTGAAAGATAATGAATATTACTGCGTTTCCTCGCCTTGCCAGACGGGCGCCTCGACGCCCCAAATTCAGGGAGTTATTATTTCGCGAGCCCTAAGAGAATTCCCTACTTGGCTTCCATAGTTACAGCTGCCGGCTCGACGGAGTGATCCAATCAAACTGATCTTCACACAGGAGCCATCAATGACCACCCGCGTCGTGTTCGCGGTAGTGGTCTCCGTTGCCTTGATGGTGATGGATCAGCGTCAGCACCATCTTGAGGCTGTTCGTTCCACGCTCTCGGTCGTGCTCTATCCACTGAACTTCATCGTCAACCTGCCCCAATCCAGCAGCCGCTGGCTGTCCGAAACATTTTCCACCCGTAAGCAACTCCATGAGCAGAATCGCAGCCTGCGCAAGGAGAACCTGCTGCTGCAGGCACGACAGCAGAAACTGGTCTCACTGGAGACGGAAAACCAGCGTCTGCGAGATCTGCTGGACTCCTCATTCAAGATTGGAGAGCGCGTACTGATAGCTGAGCTGGTGGCGGTTGATCTGGACCCCTTCCGCCAGCAGGTACTGATCAACAAAGGCAGCAGATCGGGAATCTACAACGGCCAGCCGGTACTTGACGCCAACGCCGTAATGGGACAGGTTATCCACACCAATCCTTTCACCGCCACCGTGCTGCTGATCACCGATGTGCGCCATGCCCTGCCGGTACAGGTGAATCGCAACGGCCTGCGCAGCATCGCACTGGGCACCGGCCGCATCAATGAACTGGAACTGCCAAACCTGCCGAATAACTCCGATATCCAGGTAGGTGACCTGCTGGTCACCTCAGGACTCGGCGGCCGCTTCCCAACCGGTTATCCGGTGGCTCAGGTGATATCGGTGATACGAGAACCCGGCCAGCCATTTGCAACAGTCAAGGCCCGCCCCAAAGCCTACCTGGAACGGGCCCGCGAAGCGCTTCTCGTCTGGACCCTCTCGCCCATAAAAAACCTGGGAGCGGATGACGACGACACGCCGGAGGCGCCAGCGTCGGCGACGAGCAAACCATGACCCTGACACCAAGACGTGGCGGTGGCATCATCCTTGCCAGCTTTCTGCTGGCACTGCTGCTGACCATATTGCCACTGCCGGAATGGGCACGCATCTACCGCCCTCAATGGTACACCCTGGTGCTCATCTACTGGACCACGGCCACGCCTCAACGGGTAGGGGTAGGTATTGGCTGGCTGACTGGCATTATCATCGACGTATTGACCGGAACCCTGCTC
The DNA here is from genome assembly GCA_030590525.1 of Sedimenticola sp. Classification (GTDB taxonomy): domain Bacteria; phylum Pseudomonadota; class Gammaproteobacteria; order Chromatiales; family Chromatiaceae; genus JAUXBK01. The sequence goes on from JAUUYI010000040.1 coordinate 4,992, forward strand.
GGCCAGCATGCGCTGGCGCTCTCCCTGATCGCCTACATCACCCACAAGATGCACCAGCGACTCCGATTGTTCCCAATCTGGCAGCAATCTCTGGTAGTACTGGTACTGCTCCTGATCGAGAGAGTGCTGCAGTTGTGGATAATGGGCGCGCTTGGTCAGCCCGTCCCGACCCTGTCGTTCTGGATATCCCCCCTGGTCGGCATGCTGCTCTGGCCCTGGATCTACATCATCCTGCGGGACCTGCGCCGAAAGTTTCAGGTCAGATAAAACCCTGCCTTTATGCCAACGATCACCATCAAAGATTACCTGCGGGAGAGCCGGCTGTTCAGCCAGCGCGCCGTCACTGCGGCGATTGGCGTGTTTCTGCTGCTGTCGTTGCTGATCCTGCGTCTGGTGGACCTGCAGGTGATCAACCACGAGCACTTCACCACCCTCTCTCAGGATAACCGGGTCAAAGTCCAGCCTCTGCCCCCCACCCGGGGACTCATCTATGACCGCAACGGTGTGATACTGGCTCAGAACCTGCCAACCCACAGCCTGGAGATCACCCCGGAGCGGGTGAAGGATCTGGCGCTTACACTGCAGGAACTATCTGGAATCATCGACATAGGAGAGAGCGACCGAAAGCGATTCGATCGCCTGCGCCAGCAGCGGCGGCGCTTCGACAGTATCCCGATACGGGTCCGGCTGAATGAAGAGGAAGTTGCCCGGTTTTCTGTCAACCGCCACCGGTTTCCCGGGGTGGAGATCAAAGCCAAGCTGTTACGTGACTACCCTCTGGGTGAGATAACGGCCCATATACTGGGCTATGTGGGCCGCATCAACCAGCAGGAGCTGCAGATCATCGATAACTCCAACTACTCGGGAACCACCCACATTGGAAAAAACGGGGTGGAAAAGACCTATGAGAAACAGCTGCATGGGCAGGTCGGGTTGCAGCAGGTGGAGGTCAATGCCCTTGGACGGGTGATTCGAATTCTGCAGCAGCAGCCACCAATCCCCGGGGAGAACCTCTATCTCTCGCTGGATGCGGGACTGCAGCTTGTCACTACCGCGACTTTCGGTGAAAAAAATGGGGCCGCTGTCGCCATCGACCCCCAGACCGGCCAGATCCTGGCCCTGGTCAGTAAACCCGGGTTCGATCCCAACCTGTTCGTCGAGGGAATCGCACCAAGTGTCTACCAGGCACTGCAGACATCGCCGGACAAACCTCTGTTCAACCGGGCCCTGCGCGGACAATACCCACCAGGCTCCACGATCAAACCATTCATCAGCCTGGCCGGCCTGGAAACCCGCACCATCAGCGCCGACCAGAAAAAGTTCTGCCCCGGTTTCTACCAGCTGCCGGGCTATACCCACAAGTATCGGGACTGGAAAAAAACCGGACATGGGCCGATGAACCTGCTCAGTGCCATTACCCAGTCCTGCGATGTCTACTTCTATGATCTGGCGCATCAACTGGGTATAGACAAACTGCACGACTACCTCAGCCTGTTCGGCTTCGGTACCCGAACCGGGGTAGACATCACTGGAGAACGGGGTGGCCTGCTCCCCTCCAGAGAGTGGAAGAAGAGAGTCAAAAAAACCCCCTGGTACCCTGGCGAAACGCTTATCACCGGTATCGGCCAGGGATATCTGCTTACCACCCCGCTACAGCTGGCCTCGGCCACCGCCACCCTGGCAACCAACGGAAAGCGGATCACCCCGCGGGTGGTGGCTGCAACGAAAAATCACGACCGTGATCAGCCTGTCCCTCTGGAGCCTCCACCGGCGACCAGCCTGCCAATCAGCAGCGCTGGCAATTGGGACGATGTGGTCGACGCCATGACCCAGGTCATCGAGGGCCAGCGGGGCACGGCCAGACGGATACGCAGTAACCTCTACCGGATCGCCGGCAAGACCGGTACCGCCCAGGTATTCACAGTCAAGCAGGATGAAAAGTACGAAGAGGAGAAGGTATCCAAGAAGAACAGGGATCATGCCCTCTTCATCGCCTTCGCCCCCATTGAAGAGCCAAAGATTGCGATCGCGGTTATCGTCGAAAATGGTGGCCATGGTGGTTCAGTCGCAGCGCCCATCGCCCGCCGTATGATGGATTTCTACCTGCTGCAGGAGAGGCTATGAGATGATCAAAACTTACCAATCCAGTGGACTCAGAGAATCCAATCCGACCCGTGCCGAGGGCGTTCTGGCAGATCTGCATCTGGACCTGCCACTGCTGACGGGGCTGGTGCTGCTGTGCGGTTTCGGGCTGGTCGTTCTCTACAGCGCCAGTGGCCAGGATATGGCGCTGATCCAGCGCCAGCTGGTGCGCCTGGCGCTGGCCTTCATGGTCTTGTTCGTGCTGGCCCAGGTCCCACCGGCCGAGATCAGACGCTGGTCACCCTGGTTGTTTGGAACCGGCCTGCTGCTGCTGCTGGCGGTTCTGATCGCTGGACAGATCGGCAAAGGCGCCCAACGCTGGCTGGATCTGGGATTATTCCGTTTCCAGCCCTCAGAGCTGACAAAAATCGCGGTACCTATGATGGTCACCTGGTTCCTGGCGGAAAGGCCCCTGCCACCGGCCTGGAAGCGCCTGGCTGCGGCTGGGGGCATGATTGCCGTGCCGGTACTGCTGATCGCCAGACAACCAGATCTAGGCACTTCTCTGCTGGTTGCCAGTGCCGGGATCTTCGTTCTATTCCTGGCTGGCCTGAGCTGGCGTTTCGTTACCGGCATGATCATCACCGCCATCCCTGCCGGCTGGGTATTGTGGGAGTGGGGCATGCGGGAGTACCAGCGCGATCGAGTACTCACCCTTCTCAACCCGGAACGAGACCCCCTGGGAACCGGCTACCACATCATCCAGTCCAAGATCGCCATTGGTTCCGGCGGCCTCTATGGCAAGGGGTGGATGAACGGTACCCAGTCCCATCTGGAGTTCCTGCCGGAGCGCACCACCGATTTCATCTTTGCAGTATTGGCGGAGGAGTTCGGGTTTAGTGGCATACTGATGTTACTGCTGCTCTACCTTTTCATCATATACCGTGGCCTCTATATCGCAACCCGTGCCCAGGACACCTACAGTCGACTGCTCGGTGGCTCCCTGATCCTGGTATTCTTCGTCTACCTGTTCGTAAATACCGGCATGGTCAGCGGCATTCTTCCGGTAGTCGGGGTACCATTACCGCTGATAAGTTACGGTGGTACATCACTGGTGACCATCATGGCCGGGTTCGGTATCCTGATGTCCATTCACACGCACCGCAAACTGCTGCCCACTTGAGATAGAGAAATGCCCTTATGAGAATCAAACTGTTCCACCGCTCATTCCCGCTCTGGGTGATCGCCGGCCTGTTCATTGCGGCACCTGCGTTAGCTGGAAAACCCACCGGATTCGACCGGGAAAAGGAAGAATTCGTGCAGGAGATGGTCGATAAACACGGCTTCGATAAGCTTTGGCTGCAGCAACTCATGGCACGGGCGAAATACCAGCAAACGATTATCGATGCCATCAGCCGGCCGGCGGAGGGCAAGGCATGGCGCCAGTACCGCCCCATCTTCGTAACCAGCGCGCGGGCTGCGGAGGGAGCGGTTTTCTGGAGGGAAAACCAGGCCTTGCTGAAGCGGGCAGAGCAGAAATACGGGGTCCCGCCCGACATCATCGTCGCTATCATCGGTGTAGAGACCCGCTACGGCAGGCATTCCGGAAAATATCGGGTGATGGACTCACTCAGCACCCTGGCATTCGGCTATCCCAAGCGCAGTAAGTTCTTCCGTAAACAACTGGAAGAATTCCTGTTGCTCTCCCGGGAAGAGGGCCTGGACCCGCTCACTTCCAAAGGCTCCTACGCCGGTGCCATAGGCAAACCCCAGTTCATCCCCAGCAGCTATCGCAGTTATGCGGTAGACTTCGATGGCGACGGCCAACGCAACCTGCTGACCGACAATGCCGATGTCATCGGCAGTGTGGCGGCCTACTTCAAGCGTCACGGCTGGCGGCAGGGCGCCCCCATAACCAGCAGGGCAAAAGGTGCCAACGACAGCCACCAGCATTATGTCGATGCGGGCATGAAACCCTCAATTCCCCTCGCCGAATTGCGCAAGGCAGGCATCACCGGAGAGCAGAAGCTGCCAGGAGAGAGCCTGGCATCATTGGTCAGACTGGAGGGGAAAAACGGCCCGGAATACTGGCTTGGATTGAAAAATTTCTATGTCATCACCCGCTACAATCACAGCAATCTCTACGCCATGGCGGTCTATCAGCTGAGCCGGGAGATCGCCAGGCAGCATCAGGATGGTTAGGCATTTTCAACAGGTTGCCCTGTTCAGGCAGCCTCCTGCCTGGGGTATCCTGCTGACCGTATTACTGACGGCATGTTCAACGACACCCCCGCAAGAGCCCCCGGCCCCGCCGTCAGCAGTGGAGGTAGAGGCCACCGACGGCGCACCCTCCAGACGGCTGAACCCGGATCAGATTGCCGATGCCATCCCCCGGGATGAGCCCAGGAGCCGCTACGGCAACCCCCCCTCTTACATAGTGTTCGGCCAGGATTATCAGGTAATGAAGAGTGGCACAGGCCATGTGGAGCGGGGGGTTGCCTCCTGGTACGGCAGCAAATTCCACGGCCGCCGCACCAGCAGTGGAGAGCCCTACGACATGTACGCCATGACCGCAGCGCACAAGACGCTGCCCCTCCCCTCTTATGTGCGGGTTAGCAACCTGCGCAATGGCCGCACCGCCGTAGTCAAGGTCAATGACCGGGGACCGTTTCACGAAAACCGCATTATCGACCTCTCCTATGCAGCGGCGACCAAACTGGGGGTCCTGGGCCAGGGTACCGCGCCGGTGGCGATAGAAGTGCTCGAGCCGGCGCAGCCGCAGCCTCCCCCGGAGAGACGACCACAACAGCTGGAGAAAACACCGATCAGCCCGAGTATGTTCATTCAGGTGGGGGCATTTTCCAGCCGGGTGAATGCGGAGCGGCTGCAGAAGCGACTGCAACCGAGCATCCAGAGACCGCTGCGTATCCAGCAGGCCCGGCACGACGATCGCCCTCTGTTCCGGGTACAGATCGGCCCCCTCCAGCGGATCGAACAGGCAGATACCCTTACCAACCGACTGGTAACCCTGGGTATCAACAACCCACATATCGTCCTCGAGTAGCTTCCAGGAGCCTCTGCCACCATCGCAGCAGATTCCCTCCAGCTCCGGCATGCTCCCAGGACTTTTACCGCTGATCGGTATATATTCTCCTGGAATTCACCAACAAGTAGAAGGATCGAACCGCACGTGACCGCTTCACACATCCGATACACCCTGTTTACAGGACTGTTACTGGCACTCCTGCTGTTGACCACAGCCTTCGCCGCCACACCGATACCAGCCCCGCCGAAGATCGCAGCCAACGGCTGGCTCCTGATCGATTTCAACAGTGGCCGGATCCTGGGCGAGAGCAACGCCGATCAACCTCTGGAACCTGCCAGCCTGACCAAGATAATGACCGCTTACGTCGTGATGCGGGAGATCCGGGAGGGCAACGTCGGGCTGGACGATGAAGTCCTGGTGAGCAAAAAGGCCTGGCGTACCCCTGGTTCCAGGATGTTTATCGAGGTAAACAAAAAGGTTCCGGTAAAACAGCTGTTGCACGGCATGATCATCCAGTCCGGAAACGATGCCAGCGTAGCCCTGGCCGAGCAGGTCGCCGGCAGTGAAGAGGCGTTCGCCGCCCTGATGAATGAGCATGCCCGACGTCTGGGGATGACCGACACCCAGTTCATCAACAGCACCGGCCTCCCGGCTGAGAATCACTACACAACCGCCCGGGACATAGCTAAAGTTGCATCTGCCACCATTCGGGAATTTCCAGAATTCTATCCCTGGTATGCGGTAAAGGAGTTCACCTACAACAA
>JAUUYI010000238.1 GCA_030590525.1 Sedimenticola sp.
CCAGACCCACCCCCACTGCTGTTTGTGCATGGAGACCCGGCACTGCTCAGCAGCCCCCAGATTGCCATAGTGGGCAGCCGCAACCCGACCGCTTCAGGACGGCAGACCGCCCGGGATTTTGCCCGTGCCCTGGCTGCCGCCGGGATTACCATTACCAGTGGTCTGGCCGTCGGTATCGATGGTGCCAGCCACCAGGGGGCCATTGACGCCGGCGGCTATACACTGGCGGTTACCGGCACCGGCCCGGACCGGCTCTATCCGGCACGCCACCGAAAGCTCGCCCTCGAGATCGTGGCCGGAGGTGCCCTGGTCACTGAATTCCTGCCGGGAACGCCCGCCAGAAGAGATCACTTTCCCCGCCGCAACCGGATTATCAGCGGCCTCAGCCTCGGTACGCTGGTGGTGGAGGCTGCCCGCAAGAGCGGCTCCCTGATCACCGCTCGCCTGGCTGCTGAGCAGGGACGTGAGGTGTTCGCCATTCCGGGGTCAATCCACAATCCCCTGGCCCGGGGTTGTCATGCCCTGATCCGGGATGGTGCCAAGCTGGTGGAGACGGCCGGGGATATCGTGGAAGAGCTCGCACCCCTCCTCGGCCAACACCAGCTGGAGTTGGCCGAGGCAGAAGAGGAGCCCTCTGCCGGGGTGCGGGAGTGGGATACGGAATACCGCCAGTTACTGGATTGTCTGGGATTCGACCCGTTGCCGACAGACCTGCTGATACAGCGCAGTGGATTGACCGCAGAGGCAGTTTCCTCCATGCTCCTGTTGCTTGAACTCGAAGGTTATGTATCATCTGCGCCGGGTGGGCGTTATTGTCTGACCGGAAAGGGCCCGCAGAAAAGCGTCGGCCTCTGACCAGGGGATCCCTGGAGAGCAGCCTCGAATGAAGGAATCCACATGAACGAGAATGTTGTCGACATCCTGATCTATCTGTTTGAGAACTATATGGATAGCGAACAGAACCCACCCTCCGATCAGGAGCAGATCCATGAAGAGCTGATCCAGGCCGGGTTTCCCGAGTTGGAGATCGACAAGGCGTTTCTGTGGATGGATGAGCTTGCTCTGCGTCAGGGTACCCAGGAGTATCGGGATCAGACCCCGCACTCGATTCGCATCTACACTGACGAGGAGCAGATCCGCCTGGATGCAGATTGTCGTGGCCTGCTGCTGTTCCTGGAGCAGAACAACATCCTTGATCAGGCGAGCCGGGAATTGGTCATCGACCGTGCCATTGCTCTGGATGCCCCGCGTATTGGGGTCGAGGAGCTGAAGTGGATTGTACTCATGGTACTGATAAACCAGCCTGGACAGGAGTCGGCCTTTGCTCAGATGGAGGATATGGTGTACAACGACACTCCGCTCTACCTGCACTGAACTGATCGCTCCTGTAGTCTCCGCGAGCCCTTACGCTACCTCGCCGGGTCTCACACCTTCTGGACGACTGTCGCACAGGAGTTGCACCCCCTGTGGCGGCAACGCCAGCGGCTCTGTATTAAATTCCAAAATGGGACACACTGACTGCTGATGAATCTGGTTATCGTCGAATCGCCTGCCAAGGCCAAGACCATCAACAAATATCTGGGGAAGGAGTTCAAGGTCCTCGCCTCCTATGGGCATGTTCGCGATTTGATCCCTAAAGAGGGCGCAGTGGATCCGGCCAATGGATTCCATATGAAGTACCAGAGCATCGAACGGAATGATCGTCACGTCCAGGCCATCACGAAGGCCCTTAAAGGCGCCGATACGCTCTATCTGGCCACGGACCCGGATCGCGAGGGGGAGGCCATCTCCTGGCATCTCTACGAGCTGCTGAAGAGTCGCCATCATCTGAAGGACAAACCGGTGCACCGGGTGGTGTTCAACGAGGTCACCAAGCGGGCCATTCAGGAGGCGATAGAAAACCCCAGAGAACTCTCCATGGATCTGGTGAATGCCCAGCAGGCGCGCCGCGCCCTGGATTATCTGGTGGGGTTCAATCTCTCGCCGCTGCTGTGGAAAAAGGTCCGCAGGGGTCTCTCAGCCGGCCGTGTGCAGAGCCCGGCGCTGCGCATGATCGTGGAGCGGGAAGAGGAGATCGAGGCGTTCGAGGCGCGGGAGTACTGGACCATCGAAGCGGACCTTCTGAAGCAGAAACAGAAATTCAACGCCAAACTCTTTTATTACAAGGGTGAGAAGCTGGAGCAGTTCAGTATCACCGATGGTGACAGCGCAGGCGAGGCGGAGCAGGCACTGCTGACGGCGGCCCGGGGTGAACTGACGGTCGACAAGGTGGTGAAGAAGCAGCGCAGGCGTAACCCGGCGGCTCCCTTCACCACATCCACCCTGCAGCAGGAGGCGGCCCGCAAGCTGGGGTTTACCACCCAGCGCACCATGCGGATCGCCCAGCAGCTGTACGAAGGTATCGACACAGGCAGTGGCGCCGTCGGCCTGATAACTTATATGCGGACGGACTCAGTCAACCTGTCAGACGAGGCATTGGATGAGTTGCGAGGTTTCATCAGCGAACGCTTCGGTGCCGACCATCTGCCAAAGGGGCCTTGCAAGTATAAGACCAAGGCCAAAAATGCCCAGGAGGCCCACGAGGCGATCCGCCCTACTTCCATCCTGCAGATACCGGATCAGATCAAGGAGCACCTGAGCCGGGATCAGTCCCGGCTCTATGAGCTGGTCTGGAAGCGCACTGTTGCCTGCCAGATGATCCATGCCACCATCAACACGGTATCGGCGGACCTGGGTTGCGGTGCCGGCAACAGCTTCCGCGCCACCGGTTCCACCATTGCCAACCCTGGCTTCATGCTGGTCTATATGGAGGGGGTGGACGATGTTAAAGGGGGTGACGATGATGAGAAGATGCTGCCTCCCCTGGTGGAGGGTGAAAAGATAAAGCTGGAGGCGATCCGCCCGGAACAGCACTTCACCGAACCCCCGCCGCGCTACAGCGAGGCCAGTCTGGTAAAGGCGTTGGAAGAGCATGGCATAGGGCGCCCCTCCACCTATGCCTCCATCATATCCACCCTGCAGGATCGGGAATATGTGGAACTGGAGAAGAAGCGTTTCTACCCGACCGACGTAGGTCGGGTGGTGAACCGGTTTCTGACCAAGTACTTCACCCGTTACGTGGACTATGATTTTACCGCCAGGCTTGAGGATGATCTGGATGCCGTTTCCCGGGGTGAGGAGGAGTGGGTGCCCCTGCTGGAGAAGTTCTGGACCCCGTTCAAAGAGCAGATTGATCACACCGAGGAGAACGTCAAGCGCAGTGACGTGACCCACGAGGCGCTGGACGAAAAGTGCCCGAAATGCGGTTCTCAGCTTTCCATCCGCCTGGGCCGGCACGGTCGATTCATTGGCTGCACCAACTATCCGGAGTGTGACTATACCCGGGATCTCAACGGCAATGGAAAAGAGCAGGAAGAGCCGGAGGTGGTGGAAGGCAGAAAATGCCCGGAGTGTGGGTCTGATCTGGTGATCAAGCGGGGTAAGTACGGTAAGTTCATCGGCTGTTCCAACTATCCCAAGTGCCGTCACATCGAGCCGTTGGAGAAGCCGGTGGACACCGGGGTCGAGTGCCCCAAGTGTAACAAGGGCAGCCTGATGCGCCGTAAGTCACGCCGTGGCAAGGTCTTCTATTCATGCTCGACCTATCCGGCCTGTGACTATGCCGTATGGAACGAGCCGATAGCGGAGCCCTGCCCCAGCTGCGGCTGGCCGGTTCTGACGATCAAGACCACCAAGCGCAAGGGCACAGAAAAAGTCTGCCCGCAGAAAGAGTGTACATTTGCCGAGCCTTACGAGGAGTGATGATCTGCTAGGATGTTACCTTTCGGCACCTGTTGATTGGCCGATTCCAACCTGAAGAGACAGCACGAGGGAGACACTCCATGGTCGCACCCCCCAGAAAATGGGTGATTCTCATCCCGCTCCTTATCGGCATCGCCGCCTTCATTATGCTGAAGCAGAATGAGAAGCCGCCAGTCCAGGAGGAGCTCCAGGAAATACCCCGACTGGTCAGGGTGATAGCGGCCCCGCGGATTGATGTGATTCCAGAGGCCAGCGGCTACGGTACCGTCAACCCGGCCCAGACCTGGGAGGCGGTGGCCAGGGTGCGGGGGGATATCGTCGAAAAGCACCCGGACCTGGAAAAGGGAGTCATCCTGCAGGCGGGCACGCAGTTGCTGCGCATCGACC
>JAUUYI010000105.1 GCA_030590525.1 Sedimenticola sp.
AGTACCAGGGCGACACCGTAGGGCAGTTCATCGGGGACACCGGGGACCTGGGTGGCGACCACGAACAGGTGCAGAGAGAGGGCCATGGTCTGATCGAAGACGCTCTGGGGCAGGAACGGCAGGAAGAAGGCGGCGCCGGTGAACATGATCGGCGCCGTCTCTCCGGTGGTGCGTGAGACCTCCAGGATGATACCGGTGAGGATACCGCTCACCGCGTTGGGTAGAACCACCCGGCGGATGGTCTGCCAGCGGGTGGCGCCCATGTTCCAGCAGGCCTCCCGAAAGGCCTGGGGTACCGCCCGCAACGACTCGCGAGTGGAGACGATCACCACCGGCAGGGTCATGACGGCCAGGGTCAGGCTGGCGGCCAGGATACTGGTGCCGAACCCAAAGAAGATGACGAAGGCGCCCACCCCGAACAGGGCATGCACGATGGAGGGTACGCCCGCCAGGTTGATGATGGCCAGCTGGATTATGCGGGTGAACCAGTTGTCCCCGGCGTATTCATTCAGATAGATGGCCGCTGCCACCCCCAGGGGCACGGAGGCCAGCAACGCGACCGCGACGATCCATATCGTACCCAGCAGGGCCGGAAAGATGCCCCCGGCGGTCATCCCATCGGTCGGTTCTGTGAACAGGAAATCGATAGAGATGATGCTGCCCCCCTTGGCAATCAAGGTAGCCAGGATTACGATCACGGGCACGATCAGCAGCAGAGTCATCAGCATGAACAGGATCTGGAACAGCTTCTGGACTCGCTTGTTGCGGACGTTGAGCGAAGATTCAGCAAACATCTCGTTCATCTCGATTATCCCTTGCGGATGCCACGGACGATCAGATCCGCGGTCAGGTTGATCAGAAAGGTGATGACGAACAGGAAAATCCCGATGGTGAACAGCACCTGGTAATGGGGCGAACCCACAGCGGTCTCTCCCAGTTCGGCCGCGATGGTGGCGGTCAACGCACGCACCGGATCGAACAGGCTGTGCGGGATATTCACCGAGTGGCCAGTGGCCATGAGCACGGCCATGGTCTCGCCGAAGCCCCGGCCCACACCCAGCAGCACCGCCCCGAGCAGGCCATTCTTGGCGGCCGGCAGGACGGTCTTGAAAATCACCTGCCAGCGAGTGGCCCCCAGTGCCTCGGCCGCTTCCCGGTAACGGTCTGGCACGGCCTTGAGAGCATCTTCCGCAATGGAGGTCATGATAGGCGCTGCCATCAGCCCCAGGATGATTCCCGCATTGAGTACGTTGAGTCCAACCGGCACATCGAACAACTCGATGATCAGGGGATTCATGATGGAAAGTCCGATGAAACCCCAGACGACCGACGGGATGGCCGCCAGCAGTTCTACCAGGACCTTGAGGTACTCCCTGGACTTCCCGGTGGAGAACTCACCAATGAAAATGGCCGCCCCGAGGGAGAAAGGGATGGCTACGATCATGGCCAGCCCTGTCACGCTGGCAGTACCGGCGATAAGTGCCAGGGCGCCATACTCGGGTGCATCCTCGTCAGAGGGTTCCCAGAAAGGCGACAGGAAGAACTCGCTGAAACTGAACCCCTCGAGCAGAAAACCAACGCCTTCCATCGTAATAAAGGTAAAGATGCCGACGATGAAGATGATCGCAGAGATACCCGCCATGAAAACCAGGACCTGGACCAGCTTATCGATGTACCAGTCGAGGTTTCGGCGGTCGAATTCCGCGCTCATGGAGTGCTGCATTGGATTATCTAGCGGCATTTCAGCTGGCCCCTTCCCCGCGAAGAAGTTCCATCAGGTCCTTTATCTGCAATGCGAGCCCGCGGTACAGCTCCTCGAATCCCTGCTCGTCGCCGGCTTCCGGGACCGCGCCCGGATCCCACGCCAGAGCTGAGGTGTGAAAAGGGATCTGGGAAAGGTAGGACGACACATCCCCCTGCAGACTGATGATGATGTGCTGGTCAGAAATCTCGTGTGGGGTCAATTGATCCAGCGACGTCAGCTCGGCGCCACTGAAATCCATACCGCGTTTCTCCAGAAACGCGGTCATGGCTGGATTCAGGGACTCTGCCGGTTTGCGCCCTGCGCTCCGATAAAGGCCACTTTTGGGGTGATTCTTGCGGGCGATCGCCTCCGCCAACGGGCCGAGGCAGCTGTTATCCTCATCGATGAAAAGGATATTGAATATCTTGGGTACCTTCTGTTCGCCTGTGACGGCAAAGACCGTGTCCTCACACAGGTTCTTGGCCTGGTCGGCAACCCGTTTCAATTGAGTGAAGATCACAAAAACCGCCAGAACCTCCTTGACCTTATCCCGTTCGGCATTGCCCATCATCTCCGCGTAGACGGAATTCAGATCATATTCCAGCTCATTGGCCATCACCATGGTGGCTTTGGCCATTTCGGCGTTGAGTTCGGTAAAGGCCTTGATTGCCTGCCGCAGCATGAGCATGGTTTCGTTCCCAATGCGATCCAGCTCTCTCCGGAGGGCACCTGCCGGCGGCTCAGACAATTGTGCCCCCTCGCGTGCAATGGTCACGGCATAGTCGCCGATGCGCTCCAGTTCGATATTGACCCGAATGACCGAAGAGAGCAGGCGCAGATGCCCCCCGGTTGGAATATGGACAGCGAAGAAGCTGAGACAGATTTTATCGATCTCGCGCATGCAACGGTTGATCGGGTTGTCATTCAAGACGGTCGCGTAGGCAAGCCTGGCATCACTGCTCTCAATGGAACGAATCGCATTTTTCACCGCTTCCTGGACCTGGGCCGCCATTTTCGCGACACGATCATGGATCTTTTTGAGGTCTCGTTCCAAACGTTCTTCGAGGTGGGTCATTACTTGATGCTCCGCGTTGGAGGGTATAAAAAACGCTGTTTCTGCTGTTTCCATAGCAGTCTGGTGGATCCGCTCCGCTTGATCCACCCTGCCTTTCAGGTGCTTGCAAAATGCCCTCTCTTCCCTGGGAGAGGGGAGCCGCTGTTTGAAAACGGGAGATGATTCCGGCTCACCACCCTGAAACTGGCTCCGATCCGGCCCCCTCTCCCCCCGGGAGAGGGTTGGGGTGAGGGGATCGAAAGCAACTTCAGACTTCCTGACCTCGCCGTTGACAATCAAAAGGGTGACAAGCTTGTCCCGGACGTTTTTGGTATCAATGCATTTTCCGTGAGATCAGGAGATCCGTACTTCTCAACGACCTGGGGCTAACAGGCTGGGTGGGGACGCAAAGTTCCCCACTCCGTGTCGGTTCATCCGCAGCTCACATCGTGAATTGGCGCATAACCCTTCTTCAGCAGGATGCACTGACCCTTGTCGCTTTTGATCCAGTCGAGGTAGGTCTTGATTGCGCCTTTGGGTTCGCCGTTGGTATACATGAACAGCGGCCGTGCGATGGGGTAACTACGATCGCTGGCGGTCGCGACACTGGGATTGACGCAGGCACCACCGGTCTCTTTGGAGACACAGACCAACTTGACATGGTCCGTAGCGTAGGCCAGGCCGCTGTACCCGATGGCGCAGGGGGTCTTTTCAACCAGATCCACCACATCCTTGGAACCGTGCATGTCCAGGGTACCCTGGCGGAACTTTCCTTTCTTTCCGAGCACCGCCTTTTTGAAATAGGCATAGGTGCCCGAGTTGTTCTGACGGCTGACCACCACGATCGTGTCGCCCTTGCAACCGGGGACTTTCAACCCGAGGTCGGACCATTTCGTGGCCTTTCCGCCGCGCCCGAAGATCTCTTTCATCTGCTCGAAGGAGAAGGTTGTGGCTGGATTGTTCTTGTTGATGTACACCGCCAGGGCATCGTAGCCCACCACATGCTGGATCGGATTCTGGCCCTTCGATTTAGCCATTTCCAGTTCCCTGGCCTTCATCTTGCGGCTGGCATTGGCAATATCCACGGTGCCATTGATCATCGCCGCAATGCCGGTGCCCGAGCCACCGCCAGATACCGCGACGGCCACACTGGGATCGACGTTGCGGTACTCCTCGGCCCAGGCCTGGGCTACGTTGACCAGCGTATCAGAACCTTTATTCTGGATTAAGGTACGGTCGGCAGCATTGACCGACAGACCGGAAAACAGGGTTGTAGTTGCCAGGGCAACCGCGGTAAACAATTTTCTCTTCATGATTTTCCCTCGGGTGATGATGTTCATAACGAAATAAATGTAGAAAACGGGAACGGTGCAAAATTCAGCGACTCATACTGAAATTTAAGATAATGCAAGGATTATAGAGGCTCTTGTAAAACTCTTAAATCCCCTCTCCCTTGAGGGAGAGGGGGCGTTTTGCAAGAACCTCTATAGTCTTTAATTTGTTCCAATCTGATGATCTTTTCCCCGAAGCACGATAGTGAATGGGTGCCGACAAGAGGCACCACTATATTGCAGCTTTGTTACAGCTTTATTACCGTGATATTACGAAATAATTAAAGGGGTGATTTGGTAAGCACCCAGTAAACCACCCTTGTTTGAGGCAAAAGCGGGCCTGGTGCCCCCTGCTGGGGGCATCTGCGGCCAGGGATGGCCGCAGTCGAGCCTACAGGGACGTATGTATGGCGTCTCCCAGCAGGGGGCACTGGACCCGCCAACGGGATTAACTTGGCGCTTACGTGATTTGCAGTTTCCCCGCAGAGCATGAGAGCCAGAAGGAGGGATCTGATCTACTGTGGTGGTGTTAGCCCCGGTGATGGGCACGGCGCTTCGTGCCTTTTCCCATTCTACGCAACTGCTCAACTGACCGAAAGGCCTCCATCTTCACCTGCCAGTTGTTTCAAGTTGATATCATCAATGGCCTTCATGGCATGTGACTCAGCACTGCTGAGTACAGCAACGATCCTTTCATCAGTATGTAATCGTATCTCCCTGCTACCCTCATCAAAGCTGTTTCGTAAGTACTGCAACAAGGAAGATACCGATGACTTTTCTGGCGGTTGCCCGGGGACGAAGGCATCTTCACAACCAGCAGTTGCAATCAGAAATCCACCTTTGACGAGGTTTCTAATCAACTCTTCGACAATGTCCTCCGGAATCTCCAGTATTTCCGATAACCTGATCGCCGACAGAGGGTGCTCACCGGCGTAGTATTGCCGTGTTATCAGCACCATCAATTGCATCGCAAGTTCATCGCGATTCCGCTGTGACAGTCCGGTATTGCGCTGTAGAAACTGCAACTTCTCCGCATTCTGGTAATAATAGGCAACGCTGGAACCCAGCAAGACGATAAGCCACATGACATAGACCCACAGAATCGTGATGATCATCGTTGCGAACGTCGCATAGATCGCCGTGTACTCCGTCGACCCGACGATAAACATCGTAAACACGCTGCTTACACCTTTGAACATCAGTGCAGCGACTGTCGCCCCGAACAGTGCCGCTACAGGCTTCACCCGCGTATTCGGCATGAAAATGTAAAAAAATGTGAAGGCCCCCATAACCATGATGAAGGGTAAATAAACCGAAAGGGAATTGTACAGAAATGCGCCAGCCTCCGTATCCAGCAACTGTTGAAACCACGGGTGGCCTTTCACAGTTTTTGACAGACCCACCGCAGAGAAAATCAGTACCGGACCGACCAGCAGTACGCTGATATAGTGACTGAAGCGCTCAATCAGTGAGCGGGATTGATGGACTCGCCATATCACATTAAATGCCACTTCTATTTGCTGGATCATGGTAACAACGGTGTACAGCAGGATAGCCAGACCAACTGCACCGAGAGCACCAACATTGGTGTTATCGACAAACTGCAGGATGTTCCTGGTAATCTCTACGCCCTTATCACCAATCGGTTCCATCATGCTGAGGAGTAGGGGCTCCAGCTGGTTATGCACGCCGAAGCCTTTGAGGACAGAAAAGCTGACCGCCAGTAACGGTACCAGCGATAACAGTGTCCTGTAGACCAGACCCATGGCATGCAGGTTTTGCTGGCCATCTGCCAGATCACTGATGAGAAGCTGGCTACCCCGCAAAAATAAAATAATGCGGCGACCCCAGCCCGGCAGCTCTCTCAGATCCACCTGCCAGACACTCTTTGACCACCAATTACCTAAACCATCTCTCAAACTTCAACTCCGCAATACGCAGTGACAGTAAGGGCTTGCGCCAAAATAAGTTTACATTTATGGGTGTCGAGATGCATCTCTCACAAGGGGTCGCTCCCGGCATCTGCCGTACATGGATGTACCAATGCCGCGCGTGCAGGACGCACAGGAGCGGCCTGCCTCCCGCGACACTTGTACATCCTTGTACGGCGTCGCTCCCGGCATCCTGCCTCTTAAAGATGGGATCGGATTCGCCAACGGTATGTTTTTTTCAATTCACAACCGTAGCGCGGATTTCGTCGCTTCATCTCAATGAGGAACACGAAGACGAAGAACAGCAATCCGAACAACAGTATCTGGTCTGTCGTCATGATGCCTCAAACCGTTTGATGGCGACACGAATAGTGAGCGGCCATTGCCCTCACTCGATAGTATCTTCAGACCCGACAAACCCCCTGGTGTTTTCAAGTACCTCCCGAATCAAGGCGTCAGGCACCGTTGGCGCCTCGGCGAGGGAGACGGCTTGCATGATGGCCGCACCCTGCTCCACAGTCAGTAACCCTTTGGGAAGCGCTTCGCCGTAGAGCCATACCCCGGCCTCGCGGGGAGCCGGTGGATGCTCCAGCCCCGCCCGGTCCGCCGCCGCGGCCAACAGGCTGGAGCAGAGCAGTTCCACCGCCCCCGCCGTACATTGCTGGCCGATCAGGAGTTCGGCGGCCTTCAGTTTTTCCTGTGCCCTCGCCACCAGCGGCGAGACCTTATCTCCCTGTTCCTCCGCCGGTGTCTCGTAGTACGTTCTCGTGTCGCCCACCGGCGACGCCGACCCCAGCCGCTGCAGTCCGTTCAGTGTGCGGGAGTCGATCAGGGCGACAGGGATCGTCCCGGAGAGTTGCTCCGCCGTGCGTTCGGCCTCCTGATCG
>JAUUYI010000319.1 GCA_030590525.1 Sedimenticola sp.
CGCATTGCCGAAACGCGCCTTGACATCCCTTGCCAGCGCTTTGCGGAAAAATCCGGCCATGGCATCGCGCACCGCAGGGTCGAAGATGGCGGAATCGATCTCCAGCGACCCTTCGATCAGTGGGGGCATGCCATCGCCCGCTGCCCAGGCCGGCAGCGTACCCGTTGCCATCTCATACAGGGTAAGGGAGGTGGCGAACCGTTCAGCATAGTCGTCCCAACGACGGCGGCCGGGATCACGGATGAAGGGGTCCATATAGGCCAGGGTGCCTGCGGTGAAGTTGTCCGCATCGATGTTCGACAACGAAAAGTCGAACAGCACCAGATGCAGCTGGCGGCCCTGCTTCATGAGGCCGATGTTCTCCGGCTTGATATCCCGGTGGGAGATCCCCTTCTCCTCCAGATGACAGATGGCGCCCAGGAGGTCGTCACCAAAACGCTCCAGGAGTTCGAACTGGATGGCGCCCTGCTCCCGCAACCGGCGTGCCAGGGTGCCTTCGGCCGCATAATCGAGGATCAGACCGGTATGGCCGAGGAACTCCTGGGTCTCATAGTAGGCGATGATGGATTGGTGCCTGAGTTTCTGCAGCGTATTCCCCTCGGATCGCAGGCGTTTGTTGTGCTCGACATCGACCGCCAGTTTGAGCACCCGCTCCTGCCCCTGCTGCTCGACGACGAAGGCAACCGAACTGGCACCGCGCCCCAGACGTTTGGTCACCAGAACACCCCCATCGAAGGTATCGCCCGGGCGCGCCTCTGTGGGCCTGTCGTGGCGTTGGGTGTCGGGCCGGGTGATCTCATCCTCGGCCAGATTCAGGTACTCGATGAATTCGGCGACCGTTGCGATACGGCTGCCCGTATCCGGGTGGGTGGCGTATCGAATGAGGTCTTGCAGGTCTGCTCCCGCGCCATTCAGTGCATCGGTGATCTGCAGACCGGTCCCACGGCTCAGTTTGTCCTGTAGTTCGAGGTCGTTTTCCGCGGGCTGCTTGCCGGTAAAGAGCAGGTAGGCGATGGCTCCCAGGGAGAAGATATCCAGATAGACGCTGTCGCTGTCCACTCCCGAGTGGGCCTCCAGCGCGAGATAGGGGCCCGCCTCTTCCTGTATAACGCGGCTCATGTGACTGAGCACCGTGAGGTGCTGGGTTTCTGAGGCAAACAGCCGCTCGGCGGTGGCCCAGTTGCCGATTTTGATCGAGAAACCGCCCTCATTATCGGTTTTGACGTAGATGCTCTGGGGGCTCAAGGCGCGATGGTAGAGGCGTTGGCCATGGGCGAACTGCACCGCCTCGGCAATCTGCCGCATCAGCGTCAGCGCATCGAGGATGTCGAGCCGCTGGTTCTCCCCGAGCCCGATGAGAAAGTGGTCCAGCCGGGTGGCAGAGGCATCATGCTCGTACACCAGAGCGGGCCCCTGGTCATGCTGCTGATATTCGCGCGCATGCAGGATGCCGGGGTATTCGATCCCCTCGAGCAGACGAAACTCCAGCTTTGCCGCCTTGCGCAGGGTTTGAGCCTCTTCCTCTGGTTTGCCGTAGGTGAGATAGATGCGGATGCGCCGGTGGATACCCGTCTCAGAGTGGGTCGCCAGCCAGTCCTGGAAGTGATCCGCCTCATCCAGCAGTTCGTTCAGTTCATAGAGGCCGACACGCTGCGAGCGGTGGGACTCTTTGATGCCCGCCTCCTCCAGCGCACGTGCCACCGTCTTGGAGAGGGGGCGGTCCAGTTTCTTGTGCGTCCAGTAGGCATCGATCTGAAGCAGCTCGTTCAGGACGTTTTTGCGGGTACAGACCTGCATCCGCGCCGGGCCCTGCAGTTTGTTGATCACGTTTTCGGCCGACAGGAAGATGAGGGTGTTGATGAACGGGATACGCTCTTTCGCCTTCAGGGCGGAGCGCTGGCTCTTGAGCAGCGACGCCAGCTTCCTGGCCTTGCGATCCGCCAGCAACCGTGGATTATCGAACACCTTTCGCCGGCCGTCGTGGCTCCATACCCAGCTGCCTGCATCGCCGCTGATCTCCCCCGGATGAGACTTGATCTCGACCAGAAACAGACCCTTAGGGGTGAGAACGAGCAGATCCACCTCGTTGATCGAGCCATCCTGGGCGATGAATTCGAAATTCGCCCAGGCACGATAGGGCTCGTGATCCGGCAGCTCGCCCCGCAGGTATTCGAGCGCTTCCCGCTCCCAGGAGAAGTCTGAGGGGGTGATCTGCTTCCAGAGCTTCTCCATCACTCCTGGTCGTCCCTCAGTTCCAGCAACTCCCCCGGTGAACACTCGAAGTATCTGCAGAGAGCGTTCAGGGTGTCGGTATTGGTGTTGTAGCCGGGTACGTTGGCTATGCGGGTCAAGGTCGCGCGGGATACGCCGGTCTCCTGACTCACCTCATTGAGCGTGATACGTTTTCGCTCTTTGAAGGATTTCTCGTCCAATAGTTTCTTCAATAGAACCCTGATCATTGGCTCAGATATTCCCGCAGAAAGTCCATAACAGGTAACTTTTCAATAGTAGGGTGGATAAGGCGCGCCTACGGACCTTTCGTTTTGCACTGCACTTATGCGCGCCGCATCCACCAATGGCCTGACGCATGCCGCAACGCCCAGCATAAATGGTGGATGCGCTACGCTTATCCCCCCTACAAGCTTGATCCACCCTGTCATTTAGATTCTTGCCTGGGCTTATTGAGAAGTTACCATAACAGAGCTCACAGTATCGTTTTTTAATCAGTTATGAGTCAATAGGATCTTCGTAGATGCCTTTTAATCAAGATTGGATGGCAGCATTCTATATACCTGTTAAGCTGTATATCAGGGAACGGCTGCGACTTGAAACGACCAGATAGGCGTGGCGTACGAGGAACCGAAATCGAGGGTACAGAGCCTCGCATCCTCTCCTCGCCCGGAATTCTATATTTATTTGCTTTGTACGGATTCATTCCACACGGCCTCATTTTCGATGACTTCTACAAAG
>JAUUYI010000272.1 GCA_030590525.1 Sedimenticola sp.
GCGGATTTTGATGGGCACGCTTCGCTTTGCTTTGCCCATCCTACGATGGTACAAAAAGGGCAAGAGTGCGAAATTCAAGCGTTTTCAGAGGCGAGCTGAATAGTTTCCTATTCAGGTATACGGGATGCCGGGAGAAATTCCGGCATCTCCCCCAGATCGCGAAACTTCCGATAGATGTTGTTGAGGTGGGTCCTCAGTGTTGCCTTGGATATCGACAGCAGCCTGCAGATATCGGAGTTGGAACTGCCCCGGATGCTGAGAGAGACCACCTCCGTTTCGCGCCGGGTCAATCCCTTTTCCCGGTAGTAGGTCAGCGCCATCTCATACTTCTCCTGCAGTGACTGAAGGAAGGTAATGATGCTGTCATTCCCGCAGAGAAGGGTCACATCGTAAAAGCCGTCGTGTATGAAGCTGTTTCGGTAGGTTCGGCTGCCCCAGCCTTTCCACTGCTGGTCCTCATCCTGCGCATAGAGTTCCATACAGCCTGTTTCACAAGGCTTTCCCAACTGGTCACCACAGATGCGGCGACACGCCTCGTTCTGCATCTGAACCCGTTTATTCAGATCCTTTACACAGACCGCGATATTGTTCGTCTGAAGTGCTTGTTTCAACACGGTTTTAAATATCCGTCGTTAGCCGGGACAAGGTAAACACAGGCCGAAAAAACCTACCCCGGCCACTCTGAATAATAACCTAGTTTAGCAGTTGGGATAGGGTTGGTAAATCAATCGGGGGGGTTGAACCGGGTGCCTGCGGCCGCGTCAGCCCACGGAAGGGGGTCAGGCTTGCGTTATTGTATTAATGAGCTATAAGCCTGTTTAGTGTAATTACACAAGCCTGACTCTATTCCACTTCGAACGGCCTCAGTCAACGGTCAGCACCCGCTCGAACAAATCGCAAACTTCACGCACGGCGCCCTGTCCGCCCGGGCGGCGGGTATGGTAGGAGGCATGGGGCAGCACGTCGGGGTGGGCATCCTGTACCACAATGGGGAGCCCGACACGGGTAAGGCATTCCAGGTCGTTGATGTCGTTGCCGACGAATGCCGCCTCTGACAGGGTGAAACCACCGGCGCGGCATATCTCCTCCAGGGCTGCCAGTTTGTTCCCACAACCCTGAATACAGCGTATCTTCAATTTGGCTGCGCGGGCCGACACCACCGGGTTGGTCTCGGTGGATATGATGACAGTTGATATCCCCAGGCGCCGAAGTTTGTCCAGACCCAGGCCGTCGCTACGTGAGCAGCGGACCGATTCACTGCCGTCCTGCAGCACATACACCATATTGTCGGTGAATACGCCGTCGAAATCGAAGGCGACCAGCCTTATTTTGAGGATAATCCTTTCCATCTGTCAGCCCGCCTTTCTCCGGAAGAGGTGGAGTGCCTGCCCTTTGATCCGCGCTGCCGTGTCCTGCTTCAGTCGCTCCGGCAGGTGCTGCATATAGAGTGACGAGAATTCGGGCTCTATGGTCTGCCTGGAGGCGGGTTCCCAGTCGTTGATGTCATAACCGATCAGCTCCATATAGGGTGTGTAAGCAGATCTGAACAGCGCCACATCCTGTTCTGTGAACCAGTGGCGCCAGTCGCCGGTGGCCTTCTTCCGGATCACTTTGGCCTTGCCGGTGGAGTACGGAATTTCGGTATCCTCCCCCACCTGGAATCCGATGTAGCTGTTCAGCTCATCGAACTGTTTCGCCACCATCTGCTCGAAGGTGAACAAATGCCAGTCTGGTCCAAGATTGCCGACGAATTCGAGCATCTGCCGATAGCGCTCCTGTTCCCCGGCGACCACTTCATCCAGTGACCGAGGAAAACCCGCGTGGCCGGAGTACCTGCAGATCTCCGAGAAGGAGATCGAACCAGGCTCTCGCTCTTTTCGCCCGACCCGGTCGAGGTGCGCCTGATACTGCTGCTTGTGACCAAAATACCCCCGGTGCCAGCGATAGAGCATCCGGCTGATGGCGGCATCCCGGGGATCACGGGACATCCATATCTTACGGTCATAGTGTTCGTGGCGCAGGTGATTGCGATAGAGTTCGAAATCCTTCCCCTTGCGGGCGCTGTAGGTATGTTTGTAGACGGCATTCGGATAATCGCCGATATGTTTTCCCGGTTTGCCACCGGAAAACGCGCGACACCCCGGTTTGCCTGCGGCGATCTTGTAGACGAGTGCCGTGGTGCCGGACTTTCCCAGACCCAGTATCAATATTTTCATTGTTCTCTCCAAAATTCACACACTGATGCGAAACACCTGGTCGTGCATCTGCTCCACCTTCAGCTTAGTTTCATCACCCAGCAGCTGCTGCAACCGGTTCAGTCGTTCGTTCAGGTCGGTCAGGGTGATGCCGGGGAAGCGGTGCCGGTGAAATCCGGGGGGGGCATGAGAACCCGGCAGATACTGTTTCGTCCACTTGACCATGCGTCGGCCCCGAGAGAGAAAGTGGCCGGCCGCCAGAGATAAGGGTGGCGGTTTCTTCATATTTACACCGGACCGGACAAAGTTCTCCAGGGCATCCACGATCCGCTCACAGGCGAGGGGGCCGTCCTGCGCCGCCATATGCTGCTGCAGCAGGAACCGTGGCTCGGTACCGGTGACAGCACCGAGGCGGCCGTCCAGTATCTCGCGCAGCCGGCCCTGCAATGTCTCCAGATCGAAACACTGGTGGCTGAGTTGGTGGGCGAGGTGATAGAAGCCCTCGTCGATCGTGCTGTTTACACTTGGCCGGTAACTGATTGCCGGGATACCCATGGCGAACGCCTCGACGCCGGTAGTGCAGCCGTTGTGCACCAGCGCACGAGTGGCCATCAGCCAGGGGATAACATTGCCGTCGTTGGTCACCTGAACCCGCTCATGGTCTGCTGCGACTCGTTGGTAGGCATCAGGGTTTTCGGTGGGGTGGGGACGGACCACGATATTGATATCCGGAAAGGTCTGCTCGAGGGCGGGGATCAACTCCTTGAAATAGCCGAACAGTTCCAGTTTGTGGCGATGGAGTGTCTTTGCAAATGCCATGCTCATACCTCTCGCCGCCTTGCCGAATGACGGTTTCTTCTGTCCATTGGTCGCGGGTCGGAACAGATTCTGGGCCGGGTAGAAGGCGTTGACATGGTTGAAGTTGGTATTGATGAGGATGAAATCACCGTGGCGATCCCGGATTTCTTCCGCCTCCTTTGCATAGAAGGGGTACATCTCCGGCCGCAGCATGTCACCTCGCGGGTTCCCGGTGGCATGGATAGGAAGCTGTGCCGGCATCTCCGGATAGCGGCGCCAGAGATCAAGATTGTCCGATCCCCAGGCAAACAGCTGGGACACATATTTCAGTGTGAGTGGGGATAGCCGCCTGGAAAAATAGATGTCGGGTGGCAGATGTATCAGCGCCTCTTCATCCCAGGAGAGGATCTGATGCCCAAGCCGGTGGATGATCTGAAACATCTTCAGGTTCATTACCGTAAAACTCTTGCACAGGTAGAGACTGCGCGGAAAGGAAGCGATGCTTAGATCGATCTTCCGGTGTGAACCGATGATCGAGGAAAAACCCCGTCTGGCGGCAACACAGGCCAGCAGGAGTTTGGGATCGAGTTCCCGCACTTGGTTTTCCACCGGGATGATGAGTGGTCTCTTTTCCGATTTCATGGTTTCTTCTGCCGCTCAGGCCTCTATGGGCTCGTGAAACAATAACTCCCTGTTTTGGAAC
>JAUUYI010000308.1 GCA_030590525.1 Sedimenticola sp.
ACCCCGTCGTCCGCTCCCCCGAGAATCTACCCCCATGTCCCTGCTGTTGGGGGTTGCTGGATAAAACGTCGATGGCATGGATGCCATCGTCGAGCCTACAGGGACGTTTTTACGGCGTTTTTCTCCAGCAACCCCCAACGGCAGGGACGACCCTGTTAAGAACTCCGTAGTTACGGGAGCGGACGACGAGTTGCACCCCTAAGCCGGTCTGGCCGGCCCTCACCCTTATGACGGGGTTTCCGCTGTCAGCTTTTTCGAGTTGCGCATGTTGCGGAACACCAGCGGGGCCGTCACGCGGTCATCCTTCGTATCCAACTCCCGTACCAGCTGGGCCAGTTGTTCATGATGTGGTGATTTGCTGCATACCGGATCTGCTTTGGTGGCATCGCCGGTAAGCAGGTAAGCCTGACACCGGCATCCGCCGAAATCCTTCTCCTTCTCGGGACAGCTGCGGCAAGGCTCTTTCATCCAGTCGTAGCCACGGAATTTGTTGAAATCCGGTGATTCATTCCAGATCCATTCGACGCTGTGATCGCGCACATTGGGAAAATCGAGTCCGGGAAGCTCGGTGGCGGCATGGCAGGGGAGGGCGGTACCGTCCGGGGCGATGGTCAGAAATACAGACCCCCAGCCGTTCATGCAGGCCTTGGGGCGCTCCTCGTGATAATCAGGGACCACGTATAAGATCCGCATCTTGCCCTTGAGCTTCTCCTGATAGCGGTGGGCGACGGCTTCCGCCCGCTCCACCTGGTCCCGGGTCGGCATCAACTGGTCGCGGTTGAGCATGGCCCAGCCGTAATACTGGGTGGTGGCCAGTTCGACATAGTCGGCCTTCAGGGCATAGGCCAGATCGAGGATCTGCTCCACCTGCGCCTCATTGTGTCGGTGCAGGACGAAACAGAGTACCATAGGGTACTCGTATTTCTTGACCAGCCGCGCCATCTCCAGCTTGTGCTGAAAGGAGTCATTGCCGGCGATGAAGTTATTCACCTCCTCGTCACTGGCCTGGAAGCTGACCTGGATATGGTCCAGGCCGGCCTCTTTGAAGGCCTTGATTCGCTCCTCATCCATGCCGACGCCGGAGGTGAGCAGATTGGTGTAGAAACCCAGTTTGCTGGCCTCTGCGATCAGAATCTCCAGATCTTTGCGGACCAGCGCCTCGCCACCTGAAAAGCCCAGCTGTACCGCGCCCATGGCCCGTGCTTCGCGAAATACCCGAATCCACTGCTCGGTGGAAAGTTCGTCCTTGTAACGGGCGATATCAAGCGGGTTGGAGCAGTAGGGGCACTGCAGCGGGCACTTGTAGGTCAACTCTGCCAGGAGCCACAGGGGTTTAGGCAGGTTTGTGTCGGATCCATTTGTTTTCATAAGCGGTGTCTAAAAAGTTGTATACATCGTCTTCCAGATCGGTGTCCGGGAAGGTGGTATTCAGGTCATCGATGATCCGACCGACGTTGGCCTCGCTGTCACAACGCTTGAGGATCTCGCCCGCAGCAGGGTTGAGTTTGACCATGCCCTCAGGGTAGAGAATAACGTGGCAACCCTGGGCCTCTTCCCACTGGAAGCGAAAGGTCGGCGCGATCTCAAGGATGTCCTGTGCACTGAATTTATGCTTCATCGTCAGACTTTGATGTTGTGATAAGGCGGTTTGTTTTCCACGTAGGCCATCCACATACAATCCAGCATAGTCCACAGAATGTCTAGCTTGAATTGCAGCACCTCCAGCATTTTCTCCTGCTGCTCGCGAGTTTTGTAGTAGTCGAGAGTGAT
The DNA here is from genome assembly GCA_030590525.1 of Sedimenticola sp. Lineage (GTDB taxonomy): Bacteria > Pseudomonadota > Gammaproteobacteria > Chromatiales > Chromatiaceae > JAUXBK01. Next base: position 1,771 of record JAUUYI010000308.1, read on the forward strand.
CGCCAGACCATGTTGCACGTCCCTTCGTGCTTCACTCAGCCGCTTGCGAAAATAGCGGTAGCCCCGTTCGTCTATCCACGGATAGTATTCCGGCCAGCTGTCGAGTCGCTTCTGGTGAATGGTGGGAGCAAATAACTCGGTAAGCGATGAACTGGCCGCAACTTCCCACGGCTGCTGGCGGGCAAAATTGATATAGGCGTCAATGGCGAATTTTACCCCTGGCAGCAGATGTTTGTGGCTCAGGAGTTCCTCCCGTGGCAGACCGACGGCCTCACCCAGCAGCAGCCAGGCCTCGATGCCACCTTCGTCACCCTGCGTACCATCATGGTCGATGATGCGCTGCACCCAGTGCCGGCGAACCTCCCGGTCCGGGCAGTTTGCCATGATTGCCGCATCCTTCACCGGGATGGCGGTCTGGTAATAGAAGCGGTTGGCCACCCAGCCCTGGATTGCCGGCTTCTCCAGCTTGCCGCTGTTCATCAGGATATGAAACTCATGATGAATGTGGTAGTACTTCTCTTTCTCCCGGAGTTTCTGTTCGAACGCTTCTTTTGTCCAGGGGATGCCGGAATCTGCTGTCATGATAACGTCCGTCCGCTCTACAGTTCGATCTCCATGCCGTCGTAGGACACCTCGATGCCGGCTTCGGTCAGTGTTGCGCGCTCGGGTGATTCTTCGTCCAGAATGGGGTTGGTGTTATTGATGTGAATGAGTATCTTTCGGGGTTTTTCAAGCTTTTTCAAGATCTCTACGATGCCGCCTTTGCCGGATTGATCCAGGTGCCCCATTTCACTGCCGAGCTTGTCGCTGATGCCGGCCTGGATCATCTCGTTGTTGGTCCATAGCGTACCATCCATCAGCAGGCAGTCGGCGTTCTCCATGTAAGAAAGAACGTGCGGTTCCAGTTCCCCGAGTCCGGGTGCGTAAAACAGGTTGTTTCCGGTCTCGGTGTTCTCTACGCGCACCCCGATATTGTCTCCGGGAACCGTGTTGTGGCGATGGGGTGAGTAGGGCGGCGCCTCACTCTTCAGGGGTACGGCGGTAAATATCAGGCCTTCTGCGCCGGGTATGGTGAAGCTGGTTTCATCCGTCTTCACCTCGTGCCAGTTGACACCCCGGAAATGGCCCAGGATATTGAAGATGGGATAGCCGCTGGTCATATCCTCATGCACCGCTGCAGTGCAATAGATGTCCCATGGGGCGGTGTGCTCCCGCAGCAGCAGCAGGCCGGTGGTGTGGTCGATCTGGGCATCCACCAGCAGGATGGCGCGGATTGCCGTATCACGTATGGATCTGGCCGGCTGCAGGGAAGGAAAGGATTCCAATTGGGCGCGGATGTCGGGTGATGCGTTGAAGAGTATCCAATCTTTGCCGTTGGCGC
>JAUUYI010000039.1 GCA_030590525.1 Sedimenticola sp.
AGGCCACTATCGGCATCCTGCCTTTCGTGGCATTTGTCCATCCATGGACGGCAGATGAGGGGATTCGATAAATCGCCTGTTCCCTGATCAAGTGGGTAGATTACCTTTGTAGGGCCGAATTCATTCGGCCGATTCGGTGGTCGAATAAATTCGACCCTACATTTCTGCTGACAGCAATGAACTCCGAAACTTAAGTTATTCAAGAGTTACGACAGAACACAGGTAAGCCCTAAGTTCTGTTGCGGCTGGAATTGGACATATGCTGGAAGTTGGCCATTCTTCGTGGGTCGATAGCGCCCGATGCGACCGCCTCCAGCAGGGCGCAGCCAGGTTCATGGGTGTGACTGCAGTTGCTGAAGCGGCAGTGTCCAAGAATCAGGCGAAACTCACGAAATCCTTGCTCCAGTTGCTGCTGTTCCATCGCCCCCAGCCGAAAGCTGCGTACCCCAGGGGAATCGATCAGGTGGCCGCCATGGGGGAGGTTGTAAAGCGTGGTGGTCGAGGTAGTGTGCCTGCCTAGCCCGGATGCCTCGGAGAGACGCCCGACCTGGATATCGAGGTCAGGCAACAGCGCGTTTGCCAGAGATGATTTACCGACGCCCGACTGCCCGACCAGGATACTGGTCTCGCCTTGCAGGTGCCGATAGAGAGGATCCAGCCCATGATCGTTTTTGGCGCTGATGAGGATGACCGGGTAACCGATCCGGGCATAGTGCTGGAAGTCTTGGCTAAACAGGTCGGCCCCTCGACTGCTCAGCAGATCCTTCTTATTGAGGGTGATGAGTGCCTGGGTGTTGATGTTCTCGCTGGCCACCAGGTATTGATCGACCAGGTACTGGCTGGGAGGGGGCTCTGGAGCCAGGACTATCACCAGTTGCGTGATGTTGGCGGCCAATGCCCGCGCCTCACCACTGTAGGTGGGGCGGATCAGTGCGCTCGATCGGGGCTGCAGGGCTGTGACAACACCCTGCTTTTCACTTGCAGGTTGCCAGACCACCTGGTCGCCGCAGACAGGATCACCGATGTTCTGGCGTGAGAGGCAGTGCCAGAGTTGGCCCGCCTTATCTTCGATCATCAGATTCTGGCCATGACGGGTGATTACCACGCCGCTACGTGGCTCATCCCCAACCGCCTGTTCGGCCACCTGGCTGGCGCGATCATCCAGCCGCTGCCGGCGGCGTTCCTGAATGGCCTTTATATGCTTCCGCTGACGGTTAGAGAGTTTGCGTCTGGGCATTCAGAAGGGAGAAGGCGGGCGGTGGAACCTGAATCGGGGTTCGGTGATGATTTCAGGTGCTGCAGGGGTGCCGCCGGGTGTATTCCCGCGCACAGCACGGGAACGGGAAAATCGCCAACTCCCAGAAATTCTCATTTCCCGAAATGGTAGTAGCTTTTGTTCAGAAATTCGGCGGCGTTTTCCACATCCTCTTCGAACCAGGTCAGGCCGAGGGTCTGTTCGCAACGCTGTACCTGCTTGCTGAGCCCTGCGCGCGTTTTTACCCGTCGCTCTGCCCGGGTATATACCTCGGTGCCGTGACATTCGGTACAGTTGTTCGTTACAAGCTCCTTTCCGGCGCTGGTGTCGGTCTCCTGGGCCATCACACCGCCGCTGGTCAGCGTCAGGAAAAGAAGGGGGATCGTCGTTATGGCTCTCATACGGGTAGTGCCTCTCTGGTTGTTGGTTGCCCTGATTGCAGGTGTGCAACCCTCTCAGGCGCCGGGGGGTGGCTGTCATGGAATGCGGAGTAGAGCGGATCAGGAGTGAGTGTGCTCGCGTTCTCACGGTAGAGTTCGACCAGCGCCTGGATCAGCGGTTCCGCCCCGGTCTGTTGACGGGCAAAATCATCGGCCTCAAACTCGTAACGGCGGGAGAGCATGGCGATCAGTGGTTGCAGGAACTGTGTGAACACCGGGATCACCAGCAGAAACAGGATCAGTGCCAGTGCATCGCTCTCCCACGGTACGCCCAGAGCCTGATAGAACCATGATTGATCCGAGAGCCAGCCAAGCAGTGCCATACCGCCCAGGGTTGTGAGCGCGGTCAACAGCAGCTGCTTGATGACGTGGTGGTGCTTGAAGTGGCCCAACTCGTGGGCCAGTACCGCCTCCATTTCGTTTATCCCCAGGGTCTCCACCAGCGTGTCGTAAAAAACGATGCGTTTCTGTTTACCAAAACCGGTGAAATAGGCGTTTCCGTGCCCGGAACGCCTGGAGCCATCCATGACGAAGATACCTTTGCTGGTAAAGCCGCAACGGTTGAGCAACTGCTGTATGCGCTGCTTGAGCTCACCCTCTTCCAGGGGCATGAATTTGTTGAACAGGGGGGCGATGACCGTGGGGTAGATCCAGGTTACCAGCAGCATGAATCCGATCCAGACTGCCCAGGCGGCCAGCCACCAGAGTTCGCCGGCACTCTGCATCAGCCACAGGATGCACCAGAGCAGCGGGGTGCCCAGCGCCAGCATCAGCAGTGTCTGCAGCAGCAGATCCAGCAGAAAGCGGCCGGGTGTGGTGCGATTGAAACCGAAGCGGGCTTCCAGTACGAAGGTGCGCCAGATGGAGAAGGGCATCTCCAGGATCCCCAGCAGCAGGAAAACCGACAGGATCAGGCCTGCGCCGACAGTGATCGGATCATAGCCGGTTGTCTGCCATAGCCGGGCGATGGTGTTCAGGACACCGCCCAGCGTGAGTGCCAGCAGCAGTATGCTGCTGTAGATCAGATCGAGGCGCCCCACCTGGGTACGTGCCAGGGTGTAGTCGGCGGCCTTCTGGTGTTCTTCCAGGGAGATCCGCTCGGTGAATGCAGGTGGTACTTCGCTTCGATGTGCAGAAACATGCCGGCGCTGCCGTTGCAGCAGCCACAGCTGCAGCAGTAGACCGCCCCCCAGGGTGACCAGGAACAGTAGAGTGAAGATATGCATGGGCAGACAGGATACAGGGTCCGTGTGTGCTCTGCTAGAATGGTGCGCAACATGCCACAGCCAACAATACGCAGAGGTACCCATGGCACAGGATTCAACCAACCTTATCTGGATCGATCTGGAGATGACCGGGCTGGACACCCGCAACGACCGGATCATCGAGATCGCCACCATCGTCACAGATGCCAGTCTCGCTGTTCTGGCGGAAGGACCGATGATCGCCATCCACCAGAGCCGGGAGGTGATGGAGAGCATGGATGAGTGGAATACCCGACAGCACGGTGCATCCGGGCTGCTGACAAGGGTAGCCGACAGCGACCGGGATGAGGCTTCAGCTGAAGCCAGCACCCTGGAGTTTCTGGAGCAGTGGGTGCCTGCCGGCCACTCCCCCATGTGTGGCAACAGCATCTGTCAGGACCGGCGCTTCCTGGCCCGCTGCATGCCCCGGCTGGAGGTCTGGTTTCACTATCGCAACCTGGATGTCAGCACCCTCAAGGAGCTGGCCAATCGCTGGGCACCAAGTATGGCAAAAGGGTTTGTGAAACAGTCGAAGCACCTGGCGCTCGATGACATCAAGGATTCGATCGAGGAGCTGCGCTACTACCGTCAGCACTTTCTTCAACTCTCCTGAGAGCCCAGAGGAGATGCTCCCGCACCATTTCTGAGGGGTGATTCAGGCGTCTTCTGAGGGCAGCGGTGATCGCGCCGGAGGGAGGGGCATTGCCCAGCGCCACAGCGATATTACGCAGCCAGCGCTGATGGCCGATGCGACGAATCGGAGAGCCTTCCAGGCGCTTCAGGAACTGTGCCTCGCTCCAGTGGAACAGCGCGATAAGGTGGCTGCTCTCCAGACCATTTCGCGGTAGAAAGTCCTGCTCCTGTGAGGGTCTGGAAAAGCGGTTCCAGGGGCAGGCGAGCAGGCAGTCATCGCAGCCGTAGATGCGGTTACCCAGCAGTGGACGCAGCGGGATTGGAATTGCCCCCTCCAGCTCAATGGTCAGATAGGAGATACAGCGTCGGGCATCCACCTTGTAAGGAGCGATGATAGCCCCTGTGGGACAGCAGTCGATGCAGGCACTGCAACTGCCGCAATGATCCGCTGTCGGGGGGTCCACCGGTAGCGGAAGATCGGTGTAGAGTTCCCCCAGAAAGAACCAGCAACCCGCTTCACGGGTAACCAGATTGCTGTGCTTGCCGAGCCATCCCAGCCCTGCTTTTGCGGCGATTGCCTTCTCCAGCACCGGTGCCGAGTCAACGAAGGCGCGATAACCGAAAGGTCCGTACTCCTGTTCGATCAGTTTTGCCAGCCGCTGCAGCCGGTTGCGCATCAACTTATGGTAGTCGCGCCCGAGGGCGTAGCGGGAGACATAGGCCAGCGTCGGGTCATCCAGCACTGCCAGTGGATCGTCATCTGCAGGACGGTAATCCATGCGCGCCGAGATAATCCGCAGGGTGCCGGGCACCAGCTCCCCGGGGCGGCTGCGTTTGCTGCCGTGGCGGGACATATAGGCCATCTCACCATGGAGCCCTTCTTTCAGCCACTGGTTGAACTGCTGTTCTGCCAGCGATAGATCGGTGTCGCTGACCGCCAGCCGCTGAAAACCCAGTGCCTGGCCCCAGGCCTTTATCTGGTTTGCAAGCCCGGTGTAATCAGTCGTATTTTTTTTACACTTCATGGAGGAAAATATACCCTTAGTTCCGGGGCAGGTCATTCAACTCGAGACAGTAATGCGGGTATGATTTTAGCTACCGAATCACAATATTGCTCTCTAATTCTCGAACAGACGCCTGGTTCCCCGAATATGACACGCCTGATGCCCGCCACTGACATTTTGCCCTATGCCCTCTATCGTGCCGAGCAGGTGCGGGAACTGGACCGGATCGCCATCCAGGAGTATGAAATTCCCGGGCTCACGTTGATGGAGCGGGCGGGGAAGGCGGCCTTCCAACTGCTCCAGAGACGCTGGCCGGTGGCAAACCGGATTGTGGTGCTCTGTGGCGTTGGTAACAACGGAGGCGACGGCTTCGTGGTGGCCCGTCTGGCGCTGCAGGCCGGACTGGAGGTGACCCTGCTGCAGTTCGGGGATCCGATCCGGATCAAGGGGGACGCGCTCACCTGTGCCCGGGCATTCGAAACGGCTGGGGGTGAACTGAAGCCCTTCGAGGGGGTGCCGAAAGGCAGCGATCTGGTGGTGGACGGGGTGTTTGGAACCGGCCTGGAGCGGGAGGTGACTGGATACTGGCGACAGGCCCTGGAGGCGGTCAATGCACACCCGGCACCGGTGCTGGCCCTGGATATCCCTTCGGGGTTGCACTCGGACAGTGGCCGGGCGCTGGGGGTAGCACTGAGAGCCACTGCTACCATCACCTTTATCGGGCTGAAGCAGGGTATGTTCAGCGGTGATGGTCCCGACTGTTGCGGTGAGATCAGCTTCGATGCGCTGGAGATCCCGGCGGTGATCTATTCCCGGGAGATCCTGGCAGCCAGGCGCATGGACTGGGCGCAGCAGTCGACATGCCTTTCTCCACGGCGTCGTACCGCCCACAAGGGGGAGTATGGCCACCTGCTGGTGGTGGGGGGGGGGCAGGGTTACTCCGGTGCGGTCAGGATGGCGGGTGAGGCGGCAGCCCGGGCCGGGGCAGGGCTGGTGAGTATTGCCACCCGTCCCGAGCACGCCTCGCTGCTCAACCTGACCCGGCCGGAGCTGATGTGCCATGGGGTCAACGGGCCAGAGCAGCTGGAGCCGCTACTGCAACGGGTCAGCGTGGTCGCTATCGGTCCCGGACTGGGGCAGGGGGCCTGGGCCCGGGCACTGCTGGATCGGGTGTTGCAGTCCGGGTTGCCACTGGTGGTGGACGCGGATGCCCTCAATCTGCTGGCGAAGGCCCCGATAAAGCGTGACGACTGGGTGCTGACGCCCCATCCGGGCGAGGCGGCCCGGTTGTTGGGGTGCCCCCCGGGAGAGGTGCAGGCGGATCGCTTTCATACTATCTCACGGCTGCAGCAACGTTATGGGGGCGTGGTGGTGCTGAAGGGTGCCGGCAGCCTTCTCCTTGGTTCGTCAAAGCAGCCGCTCGGAGTATGCAGTGACGGTAACCCGGGCATGGCCTCCGGTGGTATGGGTGACCTGTTGACCGGGATTATCGGGGGGCTGAGGGGGCAGGGTTTTGACGGGGAGGAGGCGGCTGCTATGGGGGTCTGCCTGCACGCGGCGGCGGCGGACCGGGCCGCCTGCGCCGGTGAGCGTGGCCTGCTGGCAAGCGATCTCATGCCGGAGATCCGCCGGCTGGTCAATCCAGGATAGCCGATGTTGACGCTACTGGCATCGGATCCGGAGGCAATGGAACGTATCGGGGTGGAACGGGCCCGGGCCACACCCGTGCAGGCCATTATCTACCTGCACGGGGACCTGGGGGCAGGGAAGACCACCTTGGCACGGGGTTTCCTGAAAGGGCTAGGGTACGAAGGGGCGGTAAAGAGCCCCACCTATACCCTGCTGGAGCCCTATGAACTGGCTGATCGGGCGGTTTATCACTTTGATCTATACCGATTATCGGACCCGGAGGAGCTGGAATACCTGGGTTTGCGGGATCTGCTTCAGTCTGAGGCGATACTGCTGTTCGAGTGGCCGGAGCTGGGGCAGGGGGAACTGCCACCCGCCGATCTGGAGCTGTCTATCGAGATACTGGGTGAGGGCCGGCGATTGCGGCTGCAATCGGTCGGTGAGCAGGGGGAAGCGACCATCCAGCGCCTGAAACAGAGGATAACTTAACAGATGAATATAGAAGTTTGCGCTATCTGAAGGATATTACTGGAAAATATTATTAATGCATGCTATTTTTTAGACTGTTGGCACATGTGAATGGACTAATGGTCAAAAGATCATGAATAAAATAGCCGCGCTCCTGTTGCTGTTCCTCAGCTACCCGCTCAGTGCCCAGACCATAAAGATCGACAATCTGAGGCTGTGGGCTGCCCCTGACCACATCCGGCTGGTGTTCGATACCAGTGCCCCGGTGCAACACACCCTGTTCAGCCTGAAAAACCCGGACCGACTGGTCATCGATATCAAAGATTCGAAGCTGGGTGGTAGTACACCCCAGGTAGAGAGTGACAATCCACTGATCAGGCGAATACGGAGCGCCAACAGGAAGGGGGGGGATCTGCGGGTGGTGCTTGACCTGAAAAGGTCAGTCAAACCCAAGAGCTTTGTACTTCGGCCCAACCGAAAATACGGCAATCGGCTGGTGGTGGATCTCTACGATGTAGTTGCAAAGAAGTCAAAGGGCAGGGCGGTCAAAACGCCCACTGCCGCTAAACGGTACGTGCCGCGGCAACTGGTGATAGCGATTGACGCAGGACATGGTGGCGAGGACTCGGGGGCGAGGGGTAAAGCGGGAACCCGGGAAAAAACGGTGGTGCTGGCCATTGCCCGCAAGCTGGCGGCGCTGGTAGAGAAAGAGAGCGGCATGCGGCCGGTGCTGATCCGCAAGGGCGACTACTACCTGGGATTACGCAAGCGGATGAAGCTGGCACGGCAGCAGAAGGCAGACCTGTTCATCTCGATTCACGCGGATGCCTTCCGTGACCGGCGGGTGCGGGGATCTTCCGTTTATACCCTCTCCCAACGGGGGGCTTCCAGTGAAGCGGCGCGCTGGCTGGCAGTGCAGGAAAACAGCGCTGATCTTATCGGTGGCGTGAAGCTGGAGGACAAGGATGACATCCTGGCCTCGGTCCTGCTCGACCTCTCCCAGTCGGCGACATTGCAGGCCAGTCACAAGTTGGCCAACAGCGTATTTCGGCAACTCAAGAAGCTGGGCAAGATCCACAAGCGGAAGGTACAGCAGGCCGGTTTCGTGGTCTTGAAATCACCGGATGTGCCATCGATACTGGTGGAGACCGCTTTCATCTCCAACCCATCGGAAGAGAAAAAGCTGAGAACCTCCAGCTATCAGCAGAAGGTGGCCCGGGCCATCATGAATGGGATACGGGAGTATTTCCGCAGCAATGCGCCTCCCGGAACCATTCTGGCCGAGCGGATACCGCGCAGGCATGTCATCAGCCAGGGGGAGACCCTGGGCAGGATCGCCAGGCTGTACCAGATTAAAGTGCATGCTCTGAGATCGGCCAACGGCCTCTCCGGTGACCAGATCCGCACCGGGCAAATATTGCGCATCCCGAAGACTTGATTCAGAGGTCAGGAGTCAGAATACAGAATGAAAAAACGGCCACCCTTTTGAGGTTCGCAGCAACCATATTCTGAGTCCTGAATTCTGTATACTGAGGCTCCTGCAAAACGCCCCCTCTCCCCCGGGAGAGGGGATTTAAGAGTTTTGCAAGAGCCTCTACTGTATTCTGTTATTCTGATCTCTCTCCTCTGAACCCCCCGCCCCCGCATGAGAATCCGGCCACTCCCCACCCAGCTCGTCAACCAGATCGCCGCCGGTGAAGTGGTGGAGCGCCCGGCATCCGTCATCAAGGAGCTGGTGGAGAACAGTCTGGATGCGGGTGCCACCCGGATAGAGATCGAAGTGGAACAGGGCGGGGTAAAGCGGATTCGGGTGCGGGACAATGGCCGGGGTATCCACCCCGATGATCTGGCGCTGGCGCTCTCCCGGCACGCTACCAGCAAGATCAGTAACCTGGAGCAGCTGGAACGGGTCTCCAGCATGGGCTTTCGGGGAGAGGCGCTGCCCAGTATTGCGTCGGTCTCCCGCCTGACTCTGGTCACTCGGCAGGCGGGGACCGACCGGGGTTGGCAGCTATCGGGTGATGGTCGAGAAGAGGCGGGGGGGCTGGTGCCGGCCGCTCACCCGGAGGGTACCAGTGTCGAGGTGCGGGATCTGTTCTTCAACACCCCGGCCCGGCGCAAGTTCCTGAGGACGGAGAAGACCGAGTTCGGGCATGTCGAAACCCTGGTAAAAAGGCTGGTCCTGAGTCGCTTCGATGTAGCGTTCAGCCTGAAGCACAATCGCCGGGAGGTGCTCTCCCACTCTGCTGCCTCTGATCGTCACGAGCAGGAGCGGCGGGTGGCGGGTCTTCTGGGGCCGGCGTTTCTTGAACAGGCCCTCTATCTGGAGCAGGAGCACATGGGATTGCGGCTGTCGGGTTGGGTGGCACATCCCACTTTCTCCCGCAGCCAGGCGGATATGCAGTACTTCTATGTCAACGGGCGAATCGTAAGAGACAGACTGGTCACCCATGCAGTGCGTCAGGCCTACAGAGATGTGCTCTACCACGGCCGCCACCCCGCCTATGTGCTCTATCTCTCTGTCGACCCGCTGCTGGTGGATGTCAATGTGCATCCGACCAAGCACGAGGTCCGCTTTCGGGATGGCCGGCAGGTTCACGACTTCCTGTTTCGTACGCTTCACCACACTTTGGCCGGGACCAGCCCGGGGCAGGGCGTGGACCAGGAGACCGGGGAGATACTCTCCGCAGCGGGTGTCGCGAGGCAGGATGGCGCACCGGTTGCCGGGGGGGAGACCCATCCCCCTGGTGAGCAGCAGCAGCCTTTCCGCTTTCAGCTTAAGGATCAGCGTGCCGGATACGGTGCAAGCCTGGCTCTGCAACGCCCGGTTCCGGCGGCCGGTGTTGCGGACGGGAAGCCAGGACAGCAGGAGATCCCCCCACTCGGTTACGCCCTGGCCCAGCTCAAGGGGGTCTACATCCTGGCCGAGAACGCCGATGGCCTGGTGGTGGTCGACATGCACGCCGCCCACGAGCGCATCACCTACGAGTGTTTCAAACGGGAATGGGCGGGGGAGGGCATTCGCAGCCAGCCGCTGCTGGTGCCGGTGCCGGTCGCTGTCAGCCAACGGGAAGCGGATCTGGCGGAGAGTAACAGCGATCTGTTCCGGGGGCTGGGCATGGAGGTGGGCCGGTTGTCGGACCAGGCACTGGTGGTGCGGGCCATTCCGATCCTGCTGCAAGGGACGGATGCGGAGCGTCTGCTGCGTGATCTGCTGGCGGATCTGGTAGTACATGGAGAAAGTGTCCGTATCCAGCAGGAGATCGATCAGGTGCTCTCCAGCATGGCCTGCCACGGCTCGGTGCGGGCCAACCGTCGCCTCACCCCGGAGGAGATGAACGCCCTGCTGCGGGAGATGGAGGTCACAGAGCGCAGTGATCAGTGTAATCACGGCCGCCCCACCTGGGTGCAGCTGGGCATGGGCGAACTGGACCGGCTGTTTATGCGCGGGCAGTAGATCGTAGCCTGGATAGGATGGAGCCTCCTGAATCCCATCCGAACGTTGCCGGGTGCGCCGTCACACAATTTCTTATCTGGTTGGGCAAACTTGTACCAACGGATTTCGCCGCGTTTCATTCCTCGCCCCAGGTCTGCTCCCTTTCCCAAACGGAGAACTCGTCAACAGCGACCGGATGCCGTTCGTATCCCTGGCGATGTTTACGTTCCAATTGCTCAATGGCGTAAAGTTCGAGCGCCCCACGAAGGGCATCCCGTGTGAATGCGGAACGGCTCGTGTGGAGCCGCTTCACAACTCGGTCGACTTTTTTGAGCAACTCATCATCAAGAGTCATCTGAACGGTCTTCAATTGCACCTCCCAATAATGTGGACTGCAATAGCTAGAATAATCCACACTCTTGCGCCGGTCAATGGGTGTTCGGTGATGAGTTGATCCGGTTGGCCCGCACTGTCCTAGCAATAACTGGACCAGGGATATTCCGCTGGATGATCGACCAGGCCATCGACGGTCTTATGGAACGGCTGCCCATCGGTATCGAACTGCAGCGGGTCCACTGGATGTCGGATGTCGTCGACAAGGCGGTCAACGACTTTCTCATCAGTTTCGGCGAGGCGCTGCTGATCGTCCTGGTGATCATCGCCCTGGCCATGGGGATCATTGTCGGCACGGCGCTGATCGCCACCATCCTGGTCAGCTTCATTCTTATGGCCATGTTCGGTATCGATCTGCAGCGCATGTCGCTGGGTGCCCTGGTGATCGCCCTGAGGATGATGGTGGACAATGCCATCGTGGTCGCGGATGGCGTGGCGGTACGCCTGCAGAAAGGGATGGAC
>JAUUYI010000087.1 GCA_030590525.1 Sedimenticola sp.
ACCACACCATCAGCCCCTCGATGGACATCCAGATCGCCTCCAACTTTGAGCGCTATCTCTACTATCTGGTGGGTGAGCAGCCGGAAAAACTGCGGGCGCTGATGGATAGTATGGCCCGGGAGGGGCAGATCGTGATACCGGAAGCGGATCGGCTCCAGGTGAGCCAGTTGTTTCAGGCAGTGGCGGTCAGTGAACAGGAGACCATGGATCAGATCCGGGAGACCTATGAGCAGAGCAGCGGCTACATCCTCGATCCCCACAGCGCCGTCGGTGTCCGGGCAGCCCGGGAGATCCCCGGGGCCGTCTGCCTGGCGACGGCGCACCCGGCCAAGTTCGGTGAAGCAGTAAAACAGGCGATCGGGGTGGAAGCACCGCCACCGCCCTCCCTCCAGGGATTGATGGAGAAGGAGACCCGCTGCGCGCAGCTCGATGCGGATAGCGCGACGATCAAGGATTTCATGAAGGAGACCCTGAAGCGTGAGGCCAGCAGGCGGCAACCAGAGATATGAAACAACGACAGGTCAAGATCCTGGATACCACTTTGAGGGACGGGGAGCAGACCCATGGGGTCTCTTTCTCTCCCGGAGAGAAGCTCAATATTGCCCGGGCGCTGCTGGAGCAGCTCCGGGTCGACCGGGTGGAGGTGGCGTCGGCCCGGGTCTCGGAGGGCGAGAAGGAGGCGGTGGCCAACATCCTTGAGTGGGCCGATCTGGTGGGGTTCTCCGATCGGGTAGAGGTGCTGGGGTTTGTGGACGGACAGCGTAGCGTCGACTGGATTCTGGACGCCGGCGGGCATGTCATCAACCTGCTGGCCAAAGGGAGCGAGAAGCACTGCTGCAATCAGCTGAACAAGAGTCTGCTCCGGCATCTGGAGGATATCCGGGCGACCATCGACTACGCCCGGGAGAAGGGGCTCGCGGTCAACCTCTACCTGGAGGACTGGTCCAACGGTTATCGGGACTCCCCTGCTTATGTGTTCCAGATGATGGAGGGGTTGCAGGATGCGGGTATCGGTCATTTTATGCTGCCGGACACTCTGGGTGTCATGGCCCCGGAGACGGTGTACCAGAGTGTCGCCGACATGGTCGGGCGCTTCCCTGAATGCAGTTTCGACTTCCATCCCCACAACGATTACGGGCTGGGCACCGCCAATGCGCTGGCGGCGGTCAGTGCCGGTGTTGCCTCCATCCACTGCACCATCAACTGCCTGGGCGAGCGGGCGGGTAACGCCTCCCTGGCACAGGTGGTGGTCAACCTGAAGGACCGGGAGGATGTGTCGGTGGGAGTGGATGAGTCCCACCTGCTGCGGTTGAGCCGGATGGTCGAGAACTTCTCCGGCAAGCGCATGGCTGAGAATGCGCCGATCGTGGGGGCCGACGTCTTTACCCAGACCAGTGGCATCCATGCCGATGGAGACAAGAAGGGGGGATTATATCAGACGGTGCTCAGCCCGGAACGCTTCTCGCGCCGGCGCAACTATGCCCTCGGCAAGATGAGCGGCAAGGCCTCGCTGCTGAAAAACCTGGAAAAGCTGGATATTACCCTCACCGGCGAGAGCCTGGATAAGGTATTGAAACGGGTGGTGGAACTGGGTGACTCGAAGAAGACCATTACGGCAGAGGATCTTCCGTTCATTATCGCGGAGGTGCTGGAGGGGCGGGACTACGACTATATCGAGCTGATCAACTGTTCCATTACCTCGGGACTGAAGCTGGACTCCACCGCCAGTATCCGGGTGCGGATCGGAGAACGAGAGGAACTCTCTGCCGGGTTCGGCAACGGCGGGTTCGACGCCTTCATGAGCGCCATTGCCAAGATACTGGAGCGATATCATATTCCGTTGCCCGAATTGGTGGATTTCGAGGTGCGCATCCCCCGGGGAGGGCAGACCGATGCCCTGACCGAGGCGACCGTCACCTGGCGGGAGCGGCAGCGCAGCTTCAAGACCCGCGGGGTTCACTCCAACCAGGTATTCGCCGCCATGAACGCCACCATCCGCATGCTCAACCTGCAGATGCACCAGCGCCAGGCGGCCCGGAAATAAAAGGGGGTGCCCACCGGTCTCTTCGAGACAGTTGCGACGATGCAGGTACAGGCCCTCGTTCCCACACTCCGCGTGGGAACGTAACCGGCGGCGCGCCCGGGCCGTGTGGCACGATCGCAGACCCGGGTATGGGTTCCCAGGCGGAGCGTGAGAACCCGTTAAACGGATGCATAAGTAAACAACCAAACCAACAGGAAACCAATGAAACAAGCCGTTCAGGAATATTATGGAAAGACCCTGCAGCACTCGAATGATCTGCAGACCAACGCCTGCTGTACCGATGGGGATATGCCGACCTATCTGAAACAGGCAATGTCCAACATTCACGACGAGGTGGCCTCCCGCTACTATGGCTGTGGTCTGGTCAGCCCCCAGTTGCTGGAGGGGATGCGAATCCTGGACCTGGGCAGCGGCTCCGGCCGGGACTGCTATCTGCTGGCCCAGTTGGTCGGCGGGCAGGGATTCGTGCTGGGGTTGGACATGACCGAGGAACAGCTCGCGGTGGCCGATCGCCATATCGAATGGCACCAGGAGCGCTTTGGTTACCCCCGATCCAACGTAGCGTTTCGCAAGGGTTACATCGAACAGCTGGACCGGCTCGGGCTGGAGGAGAACAGCTTCGATATCATCGTCTCCAACTGTGTTATCAACCTCTCGCCGGACAAGGAGGCGGTGCTGCGTGAGGCCTGGCGTCTGCTGAAACCGGGTGGCGAGCTCTACTTTTCCGATGTCTATTCGGACCGCCGTGTCCCTGCAGCGCTGATCGAAGACCCGGTGCTGTACGGCGAATGCCTCAGTGGCGCACTCTATTGGAACGATTTTCAGAACCTGGCGAAAAAGGCGGGTTTTCTCGACCCCCGGCTGGTGGAGGATCGCCCCATTACGATCGACAACGCCAAGATCGAGGAGCGGATTGGCCATATCCGTTTTTTCTCCGCCACCTATCGGCTGTTCAAGCTGGAAGGGCTGGAGAGTTACTGCGAGGATTATGGTCAGGCAGTGCTCTATCGGGGTGGCATTCCCCACAGCGAGCAACGCTTCGAGCTCGACAAACACCATTTGATCGAGAAGGGAAAGATGTTTCCGGTCTGTGGCAACACTTACCGCATGCTGAAAGAGAGCCGGTTTGCCGACCACTTCGACTTCTACGGCAACCGGGAGACCCACTACGGTATCTACGACGACTGTGGCACCAGTCTGCCCTTCGACAGCGGGCAGCTGTCATCTAAGGATGGTGGCGGCAGCTGCTGTTGAGAGAGGAATGAACCAATGAAAGCAGATCAGAAAAAAATCAACGTACTGTTCCTCTGTACCGGCAACTCCTGTCGTAGCCAGATGGCCGAGGGTTGGGCCCGGGCATTGTTGGCTGACCGGGTCGAGGCGTTTTCTGCAGGCACCCGGGCCCAGGGGCTCAATTCGATGGCGGTAAGGGCGATGGCGCAACAGGGTGTGGATATATCGGGACACAGCTCCAACGCCCTGGGTGAGCTGGATATGGATCGTTTCGACTGCGTGGTAACGGTCTGTAACAACGCCCGGGACAACTGCCCCACCTTCCCCGGCAGGGCAAGGGTGATCCACCACGCATTCGATGATCCGCCGGCCCTGGCAGAGAACGCCCGCAGTGATGAAGAGGCCCTGAGCCATTACCTGCGGGTCTGTGGTGAGATTCGCGAATGGGTGGCCGGCCTTCCGGAACGGATTGCCAGGGAGAGGTGATCTCTCGAATGCCCCGGGTTATTGAGAAGTTACGATCTGAAGCGCTAACGCTTTTATTTGTCGAATTTCCCTCATCCGCTCCTTCGGAAAATCCCTTGTGAATCCAAATCTCTGCGCGATCATCTCGCCCTCTGGTGAGAAATGCGGGTTAAGTTCCCGCCGCTTCAGGCCGCTAACCTGTCTCGTAGATGAAGCAGGAATTGGAAACCGGATATGGATCGGGAAGCACGGCTGCATCAGGCACTGGAGGTCTGTGCTATCAGGCTGGACGAACTCAATTGTACTTACCCCCATCTGGCGTCAGAGTTGAGCCGGAGCGGGGTGACCCGCTGGCGGGAATGGACGGCTGCAGGGAAAGCCGTGGCGATATCACCGGGGCAGCCAGCGGATGAAATAGAGCAGATCCGTGCGCTGGCGCTCTCGTTGCTGCAGAACAATGGCCTGGAAGATGTGCTGGGTCTCCTGCTCAACGAGCACCAGATCGACTTTTCACTGGGCGATCTGATCCTGTTGATCGGGACGTCGGGTTATGTGAAGGCGCTGCAGGCGGATGCGCAAAACCTGGTGGACAACGTTATCTCCTACCAACAGATAGCCAGCCTGTGGAACGATCTGGACCGGCCGGCCCTCAGTGGCTCGCAATGGAGTGCGAAGGGTGTTTCCTCGCTATTGGGCTAACCTGCATGCGTTCGTGTGAGCAATGAGTTCCGAAGAGAACCAGAAGTTTGATGCGAAGGCGTTTGCCCTGAAACTGCGTGAGGATATCGCGCAGAATCGGGTCAAGCTGCCAACCCTGCCAGCGATCTCGCTGGAGGCCCTGCTGATCGTCAACGATGCCGGCAGTTCCATGATAGATGTGGCCCGAATCATCAGCAAGGATACCTCCATGGCCACCCGGCTGGTGAGGTATGCCAACAGCCCCCTCTATCGGGGGATCAATGAGGTGACATCGGTCAAGGTGGCGATCACCCGCATCGGTATCGATGCCTCGAAGAGTGCTATTCTCAGTCTGGCCATGCGGGATGTCTTCTCCACCTGTTTTCCGACTATCCAGGCGCGGATGGAGAACTTATGGAAGCACAGCGTGGAGGTTGCGGCCCTGGCCGCCATGCTATCCCGCTCATTCCGGCACCTGAACAGCGATGAGGCGCTGCTGGCGGGCTTGATCCATGATGTTGGCGTGATCCCGATTCTGATCACGGCCAAGAGTTCTCAGGTCCTGCTGGATGACGAGGAGAAACTGGATAAGCTGATACGGCTGCTGCACATGGGCCTGGGTAAGTTCCTGCTGAGTCACTGGAGCTTTGCTCCGGTGCTGGTGGACGTGGCAGCCAGCCATGACAGGCTGGAGCGGGTACCACAGGGAGACGCAGTGGACTATGTCGATATCGTGCAGGTGGCCAACGTGCTCAGTCATAGAAGCGAGGGGCGCTGTTACCAGGACGTGGATATTGCGAGGATCCCTGCGTTCCAGCGGGTGGGCATGGAACGGGTGGAGCAACTGCAAAGACAGATCGAGGATGGCTCGGAACTCGAGATCGGTATGGTGCTGCACTGAGCCCTAAGCGCTATCACTCCAGTAGCAGTTTGAAACTGATCAGAACAGTCACCACGACGATCAACGGGCGTATCAGACGGGCGCCATTTTTCACCACCATCCGGGCACCGATGCGGGCGCCGATCAGCTGACCCGCCGCCATCACCAGGCCCAGTTTCCAGACCACATGACCCGCCAGGGCGAACAGGATCAGTGATGCCAGGTTGCTGGTGAAGTTGAGCACCTTGGTGTGGGCGGTGGTCTGAATCAGATTGAAACCCATCAGCAGTACGCCTCCAACAGCAAAGAAGGTGCCTGCCCCCGGGCCGAAGAAACCGTCGTAGAAGCCGACGCTGAAACCGATGCTCAGGGCGAACAGCGGGTAGCTGATCCGCTGACGCCTTGTCTCTTCGGTAAAGGGTGGGGCAAACAGGAAATAGAGCGCGGTTGCGATCAACAGCAGTGGGATGACACGCGCCAGGAGCCCCGGGTCGGTATACTGGACCAGCAGGGTCCCGGCGGCTGAACCGATGAAGGTGCAGAAAATAAGAAAGCGGATCTCCGACAGCTTTACCAGCCCCCGGCGCACAAAATAGAAGCTGGCGGAGAAGGTGCCGAAGCTGCCCTGGAGTTTGTTGGTGGCCAGCGCCTCGGTCGGCCCAAGTCCGATGAACAGCAGTACCGGCAGTGTGATCAGGCCACCGCCGCCGGCGATGGCATCTATCATCCCCGCCAGCAGCCCGGTGCCGAACAGCAGCAGCGCGATATCGAGTTCCATCCCCATGAGATCACCCGGACTCAGTCAGCGTGTGCCGGTCGCAGCCGGAACTGCAGTTCAGACAGAGACCGGCTCGCCCCCCTTGAATACCTGGATCTCACCCTCTTTCAGCGGCGTCCACCGCTCATCCGTCAACGGCACACTGGCCACCAGGAGCGCTTTCTGCTGGGGTACGCGGGTGGCGGGGTCGAAACTGAGGCCGGAGATAGCCACATGTCGGGTGCCCGGGGAACAGGTGCGGCAGAGCCAGTGGAGCCCCGGGGCGTGGAATCCTTCCCGGCCGGGCTGAGTTCTCTTGTGGCCGTGGGCGAACAGGTACTCCCCATCCGAGTAGACGAAGTTGGCGGGTCCCAGCGGTTGTATTTTCCTGGCAAAAGCGGCGATGACCTGGAAGCGGCGGTCCAGCGAGGGGAGGGCTGTCCGGGGCAGCCACAGGCCTTGCATCATGTGCATCAGGTGACAGAAAGACCACTCTGAATCGGTCTCGCCCACCGGATGAAACATGCCAAGGGGGAAGTCCGGATTGGTGCGTATGCCGGCCAGATCGCCATTGTGGGCAAAAACATGCATCCGCCCACCCAGTTCCCGGGCGAAGGGCTGCGTGTTTTTCAGGGCGTTAATCCCTACGGTGGCCTGCCGTACATGGGCGATAATAATGCTGCTCGGGTATCTCTGCTGGCGGATGAATTCAACGCAGGGGCTGGTGGCCGCCGAGTTCGCCTCACGCACCAGCATGACGTCCCCCTGCTCATAGAAGGCGATGCCCCAGCCATCCTTGTGTGGTCCCGACATGCCGCCGCGGCGGGCAAACTCCTCCAACGAGAAAGAGACACTGGCCGGATAGCGACTGGACATTGCAAGTAGTTCACACATGGGCTGAACGGGTGATCCTGAGATTGCGCTGGCGGTACGACCACCATCATATCGCCATGGGGCTCCGGCGGTCCAACAGAATGCCCTGCAAGGCGGGCACCGGACAATATATCAATTAATCATAATATATAGATATATCAGGGAAAATTGATACCCCCCCCCGGGTTTTATGATAATTCTTGCGCGAGGCTGTTCGGTCCCGGTTTTCACCTGAAAGAGCAGGCAACTATGTTTGGACTTCCGTGGTTTTCACACTGGCCTGCCCGCTGGGCCGTCGGGGCACTGCTCCTGGCCTCTCTCATGTCATCGACCTGTGCGTTTGCCGGACCCGCAAGCAGAGCAGTGTCTGGGAGATGCCGGCGTTCAAGTTGAAAGCCCTGGATGGTACCGAGCATCAGCTGGAGGAGTGGCGGGGAAAGGTGATCCTGCTCAATTTCTGGGCCAGCTGGTGCCCCCCCTGCCAGTACGAGATCCGGGACTTCGTCGGATACCAGGCGAAGTACGGCGACCTGTTGGGGTTCGCAAACTCACCCCAACCCACGCGCTAGGTGCCTATGTCTCGTTTCCTTCACGCTCTTTGATCCCCGGAGATGAACAGTTATTAATTTTCTGCAGAAAACATGCTATAAACAGATTCACGCGATCACAGAAGGATTCACTCTTTTCCGTTGAACAGGAAAAGGGCAGCAAGGAAGCGGCCCCAGGAAGATCGCGCGCTTTATTGGTAGACTGACTCCCCGTCTGCCACTGATCCTCCCCTTGCGACCCGGCAGGACCCGAATCCATGTTTTTGTGGACGGAGTTCTTGTGCTAGAGAAGTAGAATGTACAACTTAAACTTAGTGGATTATTGTCTTGACCCAGGGGTCCACTTTA
>JAUUYI010000092.1 GCA_030590525.1 Sedimenticola sp.
GGGCACAAAGCGGACTAAGGAGATCAAAACCCAGCCGACAGGTGTAAAAATATCTGGCACCTGTGCAGTCCAACGCACGAACGGCGGCAGCCCCAGAACATTGGGATTCGCCTTCACCTACCGGGCAGAAAAAGCATGGCCGAAGCCCTTTTCAGAGAGTTCGGCCATTCCTTGGTTGAAAATGCAGTTGGCGAAGAGAGCAGGGCAGGCCCGGGCAATCCCAGGACTCAGGCCACCACCTTCCAGGCAGTGCCTCACTGTCTTCCATGGACCTGCACCGGCATCGGTCGCCAGCGTAGGGGTGTTACTGCGTAACGCTCAGGAGGAGACCAGCGGAGATTCCCGGGGGTATTCGGGGACCTGTTGGCCTACATCCCCGGAACACCACCCCTATAGGCAGGAAAAATCCCTGCTAGGGGTTGCTATACGGTTGCTAGAGAAAAACCTCAACAGGGCAAGAAATCAAAATTCACTCTAACCCATTGTTTTTATTGGAGCTGGCGATAGGAGTCGAACCTACGACCTGCTGATTACAAATCAGCTGCTCTACCAACTGAGCTACGCCAGCCTTTTGATATTTAACATTTTTTCTGGAAGTCCGTTGCTCCCAATTGAAGTGCGGGACCGTACCTTGCACTACTGAGTCCCGCAAAACTCCCGCATATTATACTTCCATGGCCACAGCTGGCAACTTTACTAAGGGGGTGGGCGGCTTGCTCCTCCTACCCCAACATAATGGTAACCGTTCTGATCCCGACGTTGGATCCATGCTGTAGGGCCGAATTCATTCGGCCGATTTGGTGGTCGAATAAATTCGACCCTACATTTATGCTGACAGCAATGAACTCCGAAACTTGAGTAGTAACAATTCGCCGGGGA
This sequence comes from Sedimenticola sp., assembly GCA_030590525.1. Taxonomy (GTDB): domain Bacteria; phylum Pseudomonadota; class Gammaproteobacteria; order Chromatiales; family Chromatiaceae; genus JAUXBK01. The sequence continues at coordinate 880 of JAUUYI010000092.1, forward strand.
CAGGTTGCCGCCGGCAAGAGCTGCTATTATACGGGCTCACCCAGAACAACAGATCCCGAAGATACGGCACTCCTCTTTCTTTCAGCCCAGCCATCTCGCAGTGAACACAAATCTGTGTAAACTAGAGGTCTACCGGGCTTCAACAAACCGGAAAGCAATACCCGCATGCCGCTTGCAAAATCATTGATAAAAATCGTCTTCTGGATTGCCCTGACCCTGTTCTGGCTCTGGTCTGTGATGGCGGTTTACTTTTCTCCGTTACCAGGGAAACACACCTCACTCATCGTAGCCACCCTGTTCGCTGCCGGGGTTCCCCTGGCACTGCTGCTGTTACCGGACCGGGGGCGTACCGGATGCATCGTGCTGTTGCTCTGCATTGGCGTGCTCATCGGCTGGAGCCAGGTCAAACCATCCCATGATCGCGTTTGGGGGCAGAATTTTGCCAGGCTTCCGTATGTCACTGTCGAAGGTGACAAAGTCCAGGTTCACAACGTACGGAACTTCGACTATAAATCAGAGAACGAATATACACCCGATTATTATGACAAAACCTATGATCTGAACCAGCTCGAGAGCGTGGACTATGTTCTCTCGTACTGGGACGGGAATAAGGCGATCGCCCACACCATCCTCAGCTTTGGCTTTGCCAATGGCGACCACCTGGCGGTATCAGTCGAGACGAGACTGGAAGAAGGTGAGCCCCAAACCAATATCAGAGGATTCTTCAAACAGTATGAGTTGATCTACATTCTCGCTGACGAGCGGGATATCCTGCGGCTGAGAACGAACTTTCGCAAAGAAGAGGTCTACCTGTACCCTCTCAATATCGACAAGAAATATGTGCGCAAGATGTTCGATATCATCGTCGCGCGGGTGAATGCCATAAAACAGCAGCCGGAGTTCTACAACGCCCTGACCCAGAACTGCTTTACCAGCCTGTCAGCAGATTTTCAGAAGATATCTCCACCCCGGAACCCACTCGATTACAGGCGGCTGGCCACTGGCTATTCAGGTGAGATGATGTATGAAGACGGCTACATCGATAACGGTCTCAGCTTCGAAGAGAGCAAACGAATACACCACATCAATCAATATGTTCAGGATGATGAAAAGGGGTTGAATTATTCGACCAGGATCCGCCCGGTTCAGCAACAACCCACGGGGCAGGCCCGGAGCGCCGTCACCCGGTGAATACCATGGTTCACCTGCCCCCCTGCAATCCTGCCTCACCCTGTGCCATAGGAGGCTGTCGGATTTAACGCTAATCGGCTGCAAATCCCTGGAGATCGGTCAAATCCGACAGCCTCCATAGGATGGGATTCAGGGTTGGTCTGACGCCGCTTCAAGATCAACTGCGCTTCCATCAGCGGGGCAACTCTGTTCCTGGTGCTCGAGTTCAGGATGCCTGGATATGAGTGCCTGCAGTGCCTGCCCGGTTTCAGAGCCGCTGGCACGATAGTCGACCCGGTAGAGAGTGAAATCCTGGATCCGCGGTACCACGCTGGGCTCGAAGCCCATCGCGGCGATGAAGTCTCTTCGTTTCTCGGCATTTTTGCGTCGGGAATAGATCCCCAGGGAGACACCGTCTCTGAACTCCCCTTTGTAAAAACGGCGATTATCCTTAACGCCCAACTGATTGAGACGTTTGACCGTATCGATCGCCTGCTGCCGCGTAGGGAGCGGCGGAATAATCACCCAGAATCCATTCGGCTTCTGCTGGCTCTCCTGCTGCAACGAAGCCTCTATACCCAGTTTTTTCAACTCGTCCACGATCGTAGCCGCGACTTCATTATCGTCCATCGGGCCTATCAAGCCACACGATTCGGGGGGGGCAGGCATCTCAGCCACACCTTCGGGGGCTGTCGCCACCGGCCGGGCAGGCGCTATCTCTGCTGTCTCAGCCCGTTTTAGAGGTTCTGGCGTCTGAGGTCGTTCGGCATCGATATTTTCGACAGCAGCCGCTTTCACTTCACTCTTCCCGGCAGGCTCCCCGGTCATTGTGGCCTCGGCAGGGGTGCTCTCAACCGCTGCTACATCGGCTACCAGGCTCTCATCAGGTACTGCCGCCTGGCCCGACGCATCGGCCAGACCCGCCTCATCACTGAATGGCGGTGGAATCATTTTCGGCATTGCTTCTCCGGGCCTGGAATACAGATGCAGATTGCCCATTCCGGCCGCAATGGAGGGCCTCCGGGTATCTGGCGTAGCCTCTTGCCGCCAACCCCATAGCAGAATGGCCGTATTGGCCGCAAGCAACAACAGGAATATCCACTTCATAGGTTCTGCCCCACAGCAATAACAGAAAGCCCCGACATCACAAGATCCGGCTTCAGATCCCAGGGCTCATCGAGGTGGGCCTTGAGATAATCCGCCCCCCCTCCGGTCAACAATAATCCTGGCCGCTGCCCGATCTCCTCTTCACTCTCATCCAGCACCCGTTTGACCAGGGAAACAACTGCCTGTATCGCACCCAGGGCAATCGCACCTGCCGTATCATGCGCCAGCAATCCGGTTAAGGGGTTGGTCTCCCCCGTCTGGATGCGGGTACTTCCAAGGACCGCTTTCCTCATCGACTGGAATCCAGGAAGAATAAGCCCTCCTCTGTGTACCCCTTCTCCATCGATGAGATCCAGGGTTATGGCGGTCCCGCAGTCGAGGATACAGGCTGGGGAGAGCTGTCGGTTCTGTGCTGCAACCAGCGTGAGCCAACGATCCACCCCCAGGGTTCCCGGATCTGTATAAGAGTTGACCACACCCCAGGCACGTTTCTGTGAACGGATAAATTCAGCTGTCACTCCCCATCGGTCATCCATCCATCTGCTCAGCGTATCCTCGATCAACGACCCAGCGACATTCGCTATCAGTACCCGCTGCGGTCGGTGCAGGTGCGTCCAGCAAAGTCCCGGCAGATCGTGCAGAGGAAGGCTACGATAGGCCACAATCTGGAACGGCTCACTCCCCAGCTGCTCGCTCCATGCCCATTTCAGGTGGGTGTTACCTACGTCCACCAGCAGTACCCGGGAATCCGATAACTTGTTTGCAGCCTCTCTGTTCATAATAAATATGTGAAATCCTTCACGGGGTCAACAGAGATCCGGCCGCGGGTTAACGTCACTGCCATAACTTAACGCCGACGGATCACCCTGTAGGGTGGGCACGTTGTTTGTGCCCACCAGAATACTTGAGTCATGTGCGGAAACGGTGGGCACACAAACCGTGCCCACCCTACACTAATTTTCTAAGTTAAAGGCATTGGGGTTGACGTGGGTCAGGTATGTTTTCAATCCACTCCCCGCAGGCTTATCTCACCACCATGATACGTCCGGATGCCCTCTTCCGTCTCTAACAGCAGGGCCCCGTTCCGATTTACACCACGGTGAATGCCGACGATGCGCCGTTGTCCCATCGAGAGTGACACCGATTTCCCCTGATGAACGTCATACTGCGCCCAGTTCTCCACGAAGGGATCAAAGCCAGTTTTATCGAATCCATGCAGGCTCTCCAGCAGGGCAGCCAACACGCTGGCGGCCACTCTGTTACGTGAAATTTCACGACCCTCGGGAATGGTGTGGAGATCCACCCAGGGTTGATCTATCTCTTCCACCGTGGTTTCGCCCAATCGGGTGTTGAGCCCGAGCCCAACGACTACCTGGCTCTCTCCCCCCTGCTCACCGCGCACTTCCAGCAGCAATCCGGCGAGTTTTCGCTGCTGCCACAGGAGATCGTTCGGCCATTTCAGCCCGATACCTTCCACCCCCAGCTGTTCCAGGCTGCGCGCCACAGCAAGGCCTGCCGCCAGGCTGAGGCCCGCAAGATCTGCCGGGCCACGGGCAAAGCGCCAGTAAATGGAGAGATAGATGTTGTTTCCGAAGGGGGAGACCCATCTGCGCCCCCGCCTTCCGCGGCCGGCGGTCTGCCATTCACAGAAACAGGCGTGCCCGGAGGCCATATCATCTCCCAGTCGCTGCATCAGATAGTTATTGGTGGAGTCTATCCGGTCAAATACCTCGAGCTCCGCCAACAGGGCACGGGCACTCTCAGGCATCTGCCGGCGGATCATGCCGGGATCCAGTAACTCCAAGGGGGTAGCCAGCCGATAACCCCGCCCGGGAACGGCATGCAGGGCCAACCCCATTTGCCCCCTGATATAGGAGAGATGTTTCCATACAGCAGCCCGACTGATACCAAGCAAGTGCGCCAATCTCTCGCCGGAATGAAACTGCCCGTCGGCAAGCTCTCGTATAATCCTGTATCGCCTGCTCATGATCCGGCCTTCAATAAGTGACTACGAGGCACAGAGCGCCCGGTTTCGGTTCTCACACCGTGCGTGGGATTAAACAGCCTGGTGGAGCCAGGCTTTTCGAGCCTCCTTTATTCCCGATTCTGAGGTTTCCAGTAGCCAGAGTTCGCAAACATTGGACGGTGGCGGCTTGGGAACAACCTTGAAGGTCATCAGCTCATCCCTTCGAAACGCATGAATGGTGACCGTCACCCCGGGTGATTTGCGTGCGATCATCCGTTCAAGGGCAGCGGGCGGGACTCGAATCCCATCCACGGCAACGATGATATCTCCTGCCGCCAGACCCGACGCCTGAGCGGCGCCGTCATCGAACACCTGGAGCAACCGCACAGCCTCTCCTTCGCTACCACAGCGGACACCAAGTACCGCGCCCTGGGCAGTCGTCAAACCATCCGTTTTTCTTATCCCGCCCTCATCCGTTCCACTGGTGGCGGGTCTGAACCCGCAACCCACTCCGACCTCGCCCAGTAACTGTTTTATGGGCAAGGGTTCCACACTGCGCAATACCAGGTCAAAGAACCCATCCAGATCCAGTCCGGATATGCGGGCCGCAAGGGCCTCGATATCCCCCTCCTGCACACCGGTATCCGTCTTTCCATACGCTTCCCACAACCCGACCATGACGTCATCCAGGGAGATCCTCCCGCCGGTTCTGGTGCGAATTGTGATATCCAGCGCCAGTGCCGCCAGCGCCCCCTTGGTGTAATAGCTTACGATAGCATTAGGCGCATTTTCATCCTGTTTGTAGAATTTGGTCCAGGCGTCGAAACTGGACGCTTCCAGTGTCTGCTTCAGCTGTCCACTGCCCCGGGTGACGCGAGTGATCACCTGGGCCAGCAGTTCGAGATAGGATTCCGGCTCGATCAGACCGGCCCGTACCAGGGCCAGATCGTCATAGTAGGACGTGATTCCCTCGAATGCCCAGAGCAGCCCGGTATGCACCTCATGGGAGAGGTCCGCCTGCTTGAACACGGCTGGACGTATGCGTTTGACATTCCAGAGGTGGAAGTACTCGTGGCTGCAGAGTCCCAGGAAGCGTCGATAGTCCGCGCCGATTTCATCATCTCCGGCCAGCGGCAGATCATCTCTTTTGCACAGCAGCGACGTGGAACTACGGTGTTCCAGCCCCCCATACCCGTCGCCAGTTGCCATCACCTGAAACAGATAGCGCCTCATGGGTGGAATTCCCCCGAAAAAACGCACATGGTGTTTACAGATGCGCCTCAGGTCCCGACACAAACGACCCATGTCGGCCGCGTGCCGCCCGCTGATGGCTATCTCGTGCGGGACACCGGACACCTCGAAAGCCGCGAGGGAAAAGGTGCCCATCTCCACCGGGTGGTCGATCAGCTCTTCGTACCCTTCGGCCTGATAGCAGCCGAACCCATGGATCTTTGCACCAGCAGGCCGGAGGGTGGTCGCCAGCCTCCAGTCACCGCAACACCCTCTCCTCGGGGGGCGAATCTCTACCTGACACCGCTCTTTCTCTTTGCCGACGGCCCGGAGAAATACGCTGGCTCCGTTGAAATAGCCGTGGGTCTGGTCCAGATGGGCCCCGCGCACTGAGAGATCCCAGGCGTAGACCTGATAATGAATGATCAATACACCGTTGCAGGGCGAACACTTCCAGGTCTGCTTATCCTGCTTTTCCACCTTCAATGACACACCATTACAGAATGCCGACAGGGTGACGATGTTCCTGGCGAAATCCCGGATCATATAGCTCCCCGGGATCCAAGCGGGAAGCGCCAGCAGTTGCCCGGATATTTCGGGCTGCTCGATCTGCATCTCCAGGTCGAAAAGGTGGGCCTCTGGTGACACAGGCTCTATGCAATATCTGATCATGCTGAGTTATACCTGTTTTTTCCCGCACAAAAAAAACCCCGTACCTGATAACAGATACGGGGTTTTGCTATCAAAGCCTGGCAATGACCTACTTTCACATGGGGAGACCCCACACTATCATCGGCGATACACCGTTTCACTTCTGAGTTCGAGATGGGATCAGGTGGTACCAGTGCTCTATGGCCGCCAGGCAAACTGGCTTGCTCTTGCAAATTCGGTGAGATCGTAGATCGACTTGTATCCATGGATTGGGTTGTTGCACTCAACCAGCACCCAAACAAAGCACTTGGGTGTTATATGGTCAAGCCACACGGGCAATTAGTACTGGTTAGCTTCATACATTGCTGCACTTCCACACCCAGCCTATCAACGTTGTAGTCTTCAACGGCCCTTCAGGGACCTAAAAGGTCCAGTGAGATCTCATCTTGGGAGGGGCTTCCCGCTTAGATGCTTTCAGCGGTTATCCTGTCCGAACGTAGCTACCCGGCAGTGCCACTGGCGTGACAACCGGAACACCAGGGGTTCGTCCACTCCGGTCCTCTCGTACTAGGAGCAGCTTCCCTCAAATCTCAAACGCCCACGGCAGATAGGGACCGA
>JAUUYI010000198.1 GCA_030590525.1 Sedimenticola sp.
ACGGCCTGATCCTGCGTCCGGATCCGGGCAACCAGCCCATCGGGCGGGAGGGGTGACAGCTCGAATGAAACCTGCAGCTCACGGCCGGAGGATAACTCGAACGCTCTTCGCAGCAGGATCTTCTGACCCTGCTCGATCACCAGTTCCCCGGCGGCACCCTTCGTCCCGAGGTTGGAGAGGGTGGCCAGCCCCTGCAGACGCCCGGCTGGAGAGAGGGTGGGGCGGGTCGCCAGCGCGGTAAGGGCCAGATTCTCGGTGGCCTGCCCGACCCGGATCAACCGGTCCAGTGGTGCAGACAGCAGCCACTGGTTGAGTTTCCGGTCCGCACCGTCGGTGATGAGGTAATGCAGCGTCCCCGGTTTCCATTCACCGGGAACCGGTGGCGTGGGCTCGCCCCGTGGTTTTCGCGACCACAATTTCATCTGCTCGAGCCACTGTTGTTGTTTCGTGTCGAGGCGCAAGCTCTCGCCCGGCCTGGCGAGGGAGTGGAGGGTCAATCGCGTTGTTTTCCCCTGGCGGAGCTCATCGGCAAGGGTTCGAAGGGCGAGGGTGATTCTGGGTGTACCCCGTTCCAGTGCATACATGCTGATGGAGTCGTCCACCCAGACCTGAATCGGGGGGGCGGTGGTGCGCTCCCAGAAGGGGGCGGTGAGTGTCATCACGAGCAACGCGGTGAACAGGGCGCGCAGACGCCAGAGGGGATCAGGTTTCGCAGCGGCGGCCCCGCCCCCCGCCGGTTGATGGAATCGGCGCAACAGGAACAGGGCTGAGACCGGTGATGAAACGGTGCGCCTGCGAAAGCGGTGCAGCCACCAAAGCAGAGGGAGCAGGCTGAATCCGAGCAGCCACCAGGGAGAGGAGAGGCTAAGCGGCATAGCCCTTCCCCTGAAGGTGGTTCGCGAGGATCGCTTTCCAGCCCTGCCCGGTCGAACTGGTGGAGAAGGCGATACGGTTCTTGCGGCAGAAGTTACGCAATGCCTCGCTGAATGTCACGAGACCCTGCTCGAGTTCCGCCTGTGCATCGAATGTGGGATCGAGGATTTCGTCGACACCGCTTTCCACATCATGCACGGTTACCGGGGTGCCGCGGGGAAGCAGGCTGTCGGCAGGGGAGAGAAGTTGCAGGGCATGGATGCGGTTGCCTGCTCTGGAGAGTGCAAGCAGGCCCGAATGCATGCCGTCTTCGACCAGAAAATCGCTGATGACGAATGTCGGGTTGTGGCGGGGGATGACAGCGGCACATTTGTGCAGCGAAGACCTCCCCCCCGAATCCCGGGGTTTCGCTGATCGCAGCAGGTTCAGCAACCTGAGGTAGTGGCCCGGGCCGCGCCCCGGCGGCAGCAGTTGCTCCACCTCGCTGCTGAACAGGGCCAGGCCAACCCGGTTGTCGAGATGGATCAGCAGGTAGGCGAGGGCCGCGGCACACTGGATGCCGACCCGCCACTTTTCACTGTCACCGATGGCCATAGAGGCGCTCCGATCCAGGCAGATGTACCAGTCGGCGGCGCCTTCACCCCAGTAACGTCGGATCTGGGGTCTGCGGCTGCGTGCGCTGGCGCGCCAGTCGATAGTACGCAGGTCGTCCCCGGGCACGAATTCCCGGTGGTCGAGGAACTCGATACCGTAACCTGCCCGCAGGCGATCAGGACGGTGGCCCGGCACGCCCAGGGGTTGGCCGGCCAGCAGCTGGTCCACCGCGTGAACCAACCGGGAGAGCTCCTTCTCGGTGAGTTCCGCCAGGGGATGGGTCACCAATGTTGCTCCCAGTCCGTGATAATACCCCGCAGGAGATCATCTCGATCCACCCCTTCCAGCTGGCTGCCGATGGTCAGTAATACCCGGTGCCTCAGGGTGGGCAGGGCGATGCTTCGTATGTCCTCCAGCGCGACCTGGGGACGACCCGCCTGAAGCGCATGGACCCGGGCTGCGCGCAGAAGGGACTGCAGCCCGCGGGGGCTGGCGCCGTAACGGATCTCTTTTCTGGCAGGCGTCGATTGCTCACCCCGGGCCGGTTGGGTGGCAAGTACCAGTTCCACTGCCGCTTGCTTCACTGGCCTGGCGATGGTGATCTCTCGCGTCAGTTCCATGATGCGGATGATACGCCCGGGTGGGAAGATCGTACTCAGACGGTCTGCCGGCTCCTCGTCCAGCGAGAGATCAAGCAGTGCGAGCAGGGCCTCCGCCGAGGGGTAGGTGACATTGAGCTTGAACATGAAGCGGTCGAGCTGTGCCTCGGGCAGGGGGTAGGTGCCCTCGATCTCGATCGGGTTCTGGGTGGCAAGCACCCAGAATGGGACAGGCAAAGGGTGGCTGGTGCCGGCATGGGTCACCTGATTCTCCTGCATCGCTTCCAGCAGGGCGGCCTGGGTCTTGGGTGTTGCCCGGTTGATCTCGTCCACCAGCACCATGGAGGAGAAGATAGGGCCGGGCCGGAAGTCCAGCAACTGCTGACCCCGCTCGTCATGCACCAGGATCTCGCTGCCTGTGATATCTGCGGGCATCAGGTCCGGCGTGCACTGCACACGTGCCAGATCGAGGCCGATACAGGTGGCCAGCGCCTTGGTGAGATGCGTTTTGCCCAGCCCGGGCAGGCCTTCGAGCAACAGATGACCCCCGGCAAAGAAGGCAGTGATCAGGTCGCTGATCAGTCGCTCCTGACCGACGATAGCGCTCTGCAGGTGATCTTTCAGCCGCTGCAGGTCGTCCCGGGCGGATCGCAGGTCCGCCTCGGTGGGATTAGGGGGTTGCGGCATCGTTACTCCTGATCAATTCAAAATAGCCTGTTATGTGGTTTCTCTGGGCCGGACCGAACGGGTTCAATGTACCGGGTTCCATTGTAGCGCGTTGCTCGATGACAGCACCGTGCCTTCGATCCACGCTGTCTGCCTGGCTGACTCCTGGCAGGAGTGGTATTCCCGCTTCGCTCCGGTAGGGTACAGAGTGGCTATCCTGCGGGTCGAAGACGATTGGGATCTTTGTGCGGGTGAATTTCGCCAACCCCTCTTCAGCGGAGTCGTCGGATTTGTCGGCGGCATCCGAGCCCGGGCGCGAGTTTCCACCTCCGTCTCTCCCCGTCTCGGATGCGCCATTCAAGGAGAGGGCCTGTATCGCGGGTTCTCGTTCGCTGGGTTGCAGATCGCCCCACGCCGCTGTAGACGGGATGCGAGGCCGTGCCGCCTCCTCCATGGCAGGTGCGTCGTTCGCTGCTGGGAGAGCGGGACTTTTCACACCGGGACCCCCGATGGCTGTCACCGCCCTGGGGCGTGTCGAAGCGAGGGCGCGCTCACCGCGAGTGGGCGTGGCCATGGATAGCGGCATCTCCGGGCTGGATAACGCGAGTTGCGGAGACCCCGTGGCTTTTTGCGCCGCCGTATTCGAAAGTGAAGGATCGACCGGCTTCGTTTTTCCCGGCAGCAGCAAGAGAAAAGAAGCGGTCACGGCAGCGGCCAGGGCGAGCGGGAGTCGACTTGCAACGGGGCGTGGGAGGCCCTTTTTGAGTCCGCTCTGCCATTGGGATACGGCATCGAGGGCACGCTGGACCACCAGCGGGGCAGTGGCTGCCCGGCGGGCAGGTGACGTCTGCAGGATATCCCATGCCGAAGTCATCAGTGCATGGCCGTTATAAAGACGGTCAGCCTCCTGCGCACAGGTAGTGAATGGAGGCCGGTGAAAGAGGACTCCCTTGAGCAAGGCCAGCAGCATGGGAAGCAGTGTCAGCAGGGAGAGGGCCTTCGGGGGCAACGCCAGGAGCAGATTATGCGCGAGCCCACCGATCAACAGCAGGCCCGCGCCCCAGTACACGCCCTGGTAGAGTAGCCGCAGGGTGTTGTTCAGCCACAACCGGTTGCGTACCGATCGCAGAAACCGGACGATTTCGGCAGGAGCGCCGTTCATCCCAGGCCCAGCCACGAGAGCCAGTGGTGCCGCAGCTGCCAGACGGCCAGTGCCAGAGTGACCTGCAACGAACCCCAGGCGGGCCCCCGGACCGTTCCCGGCGGCAGCAGCACGATCACTCGTCCGAGCCCAAGGGCCAGTAATCCGAATCCCATGACCATGACCTGGGAGAGGAGCAGGATTGCCCCGTCCATTGCACCGCTCAACCAGAAGATTGTCAGCAGGGGGAGCGGTACTGTGGTCAGCATCAGCAGGGCCTGCAACCGGCGCTGCCCGCCGCCGGGAGTCGGCATCGCCGGCAGGCGGATGGAGAGTACCAGCAACTGCACCAGCAGCAGCGCAGCCGCCGCCTGGCGCATCAACCCGCCAACGGCCTCCGGTTCGAGAGATGCGGTGTCCAGTTGTGCCAGCAGCCAGACACAGATCGGCAGGCTGTAGAGAAGGCCGGCATAGAGGTTGATACGCAAGCTGTTCATAGGGCCATGCGCTGCCGGGCACGGATGACCAGCCAGCCATTCAGAGTGACAGCCTGTTGTGGCAGCACCGCCTCCGCGACACTGAAGGGAAACAGCAGGACGGCAGTATCCCACTCTTTGGTGGCCAGCAGCAGACGCTCTTCGCTCCCGGTATGCCATCGGGCCTTGGCAAAAGCGGGTGACCAGTTTTCACCGCCGGTGAGCGCCGGGACCTGATAGCTCTTCCCGCGCCAGGAGAGAAGTGCTGGTTCCGATGGGTTCTCCCCGTGGTTGCTGACGACGGGTCCCCGTTCATCCTGCCTGAGCGACAGTGACAATGCGATCTGGACGATACCAGAGGCGAGGTACTCCCGGTGTGAAAGTGGGGAGGCAGGGATCAGGAGTTCCATCACCGCAGGTCGGCGGTCGTTCATCAGGAGGGTGCCGGCGGGGGATGAGGTCGACAGATCCCGCA
>JAUUYI010000244.1 GCA_030590525.1 Sedimenticola sp.
CCATAACCCACCCATGGCGTAGTGAGCGGCGGGAAATATCTCCATCGGCTCGGTCACCGGATCACTGCCGTGAAACTTGCGATAGATACGCAGGATAGCGCCCAGGCGCACCTCCACGAACGCGGGGTCCAGGTGGGTCAGATCCAGGTAGACCTTATCCTCCCCCCCCACCCCCATGCCCATGTCTCTGACCGCCCTCCAGATAGCGCGGGAGGCTACGTCCCGCGCCACCGTATTACCATAGGTGGGATACCACTCCTCCAGGAAATAGAAGCGCTCCCGCTCCGGTATATCGGCCGGGCGCCGCCTATCCGACGGCTCTTTCGGCACCCATACCCGCCCCCCTTCCCCCCGCGCCGCCTCGCTCATCAGGCGGGTCTTGTCATCCCCCAGCATGGCGGTGGGGTGGAACTGGAAGAACTCCCCATTGGCGAACAGCGCGCCCTGCTGAAACACCCGGCTGGCCGCCGCCCCGGTGGAGTTGGTGGAGTTGGTGGTCTTGGGGGCATAGATCTGCCCCAGCCCACCGCTGGCCAGCACCACCACATCCGCAGGAAACGCACGCACCTCCATGTTCTTGAGGTCCATGGCGACGATACCGCGACAGTTGCCCTGGTCGTCCCTGACGATGGAGAGAAACTCCCACCACTCCCGTTTTTCCACCTGGCCGGCCGCCTCCAGGCGGCGCACCTGCTCATCCACACCGTAGAGCAACTGCTGACCGGTACTGGCACCGGCAAATACGGTGCGTTTATTCTTTACCCCGCCGAACAGCCGCAGGTCCATGACCCCTTCCGGGGTGCGGGAGAAGGTGACCCCCATCCGCTCGAAGGTCTGGATCAGCCCTGGCGCCTCATCGCACATGGATTTGATCGGGGGCTGATGGGCGAGATAGGAGCCACCCTTGATGGTATCGACGATATGCTGCCGGATCGAATCCCGCTGCCCCTTGGTATCCAGGCTGGCATTGATGCCACCCTGGGCACAGACTGAATGGGATCGCTTCACCTCGAACAGGGAGAACAGCTCCACCCGGAAGCCCGCCTCAGCGATTCGCAATGTAGCCCAGAGTCCGCCCAGGCCGCCACCGATCACGATCACCCGCCTCATGCCAGAAACCCCGAGATACCCTGCATGCCCATGGCGGCCAGCAACAGGGCCAGCCCCATCATCAGCCAGAAGCTCCGGGCCTGGGCCTCCGGAGTGGTGGTGACACCCCAACTGAGCCCCATGGACCAGAGGCCGTAACAGAGGTGGAACACCGCCAGCAACAGACCGATCACATAGACCGACAGTAACAGCGGATTGGCGAGCAGGGCCTGCATGTGGCCGAACATGTCGGCCTTGATGGCAGGCTCCCAGATACCCCAGATGCGGGTCCACCCCACATGAACCAGCAGAAACAGCAGCACCCCCACACCGGAGATCCGCTGCAGCAGATAGAGCCGGTTGTGCAGATAGGCGTAGCGCAGCGGCTCGGGTTTCGCCGTGTAGACGATCACCAGACCGTAGAGGGCGTGGAACAGAATCGGCAGGGCGATGACGAAGACCTCCAGCAGGGTCAGGTAGTTGAGCTGCTGCAGCCAGCCCACCACATCCCGATTGTAATGCTCCGCGCCAAACCGGGACTGGGAGTTCTCCCACAGGTGGAAGATGACGAATGCCCCTACCGGCAGCAGCCCGAGCAGCGAGTGCAGCCGGCGTAGTATGAAGTGACGGTTGGCGATGGAGGCGCTACCCATCCGGAATTACCCTGTACTTGGCTGGAAGATGGGCCAGAATATCTGGAGAAACGGCAGAATTCTCTGATCTGAAGCAGAAAAATCGAGATTAACGTCCCTTCCCCCAGCGTTGCTCCGCTGCAGCATCGGCATGGCGGGCGTCCACCCAGCGCTCACCTTCGGGGGTGCGCTCCTTTTTCCAGAACGGGGCCCGGGTCTTGAGATAATCGATCACGAATTCACAGGCCTGGAACGCCTCGCCACGGTGGGCACTGGCGACTGCTACGATGACGATCGGATCCAGCGGCTGCAGTTCTCCCACCCGGTGCACCACCCGGATACCCATCAACGCCCAACGTCGGTCGGCCTCATCCAGAATCACCTGCAACGCCTTTTCTGTCATGCCCGGGTAATGCTCCAGGGTCATATTGGAGACCTGATCCCCTTCGTTCATATCCCGCATCTGGCCGATGAAAGTGACCACCGCACCGATAGCCGGGTTGTCCGACCGCAGCTGCTCCTGGATCGCGGTGATATCGAAGGGCTCTTTCTGGATCTGTATCGTGTTCATGGTTTGCCCTTCACCCCCCCGTCACCTGCGGGAAGAAGGCGACTTCATCGCCATCTTTCACCGGGGTGGTGAGATTGGCCACCTGCTGGTTGACTGCCATCAGTACTGTCTGCCCGTCGCCGAAGACCTCCTCCCAAACCCCGCACCGGCCCCGCAGCTTTTCGATGACACTGCCCACGTCCAGCAACTCGGGGGCTGCCTCCAGCTGTTCCCTGGCGGTTCCAAGCTGTTCCCTGAGACGGGCAAAAAAGAGCACCTCAATCATGACAATAACTCACTGAAGGGCAGAAAACGGACCAGTTCACCCCGTTCGAGTGGCTGGCCCTCCGGCAGTATGGCCAGGCCATTGGCCCAGGCCAGCGAGCTGAGAACCCCGGAGGAACGGCTACGGTAGAGTGATACCCGGGCCTCCCCCTCATCATCCAGCTCCAGCCGTGCCCGGGCAAATTCCCGCCGTTTGTCCGGCCTGGGCCAATCACACGCGATCGGCGCAGTCACAGGTGTCGGTCTCAGGTCACCAGCGACACCCTGCGCCTTGAGTATGAAGGGGCGCCCGAACAGGCAGAAGGTGACGAACAGGGAGACCGGGTTCCCAGGGGTGCCGATGAAGGGGGTGTCACCAATGTGGCCGAAGGCGAGCGGCTTGCCCGGCCGAATCGCAACCTTCCACAGATCCAGGCGCCCCAGTTGCTCCACCGCTGGTTTGATATGATCCTCTTCGCCCACCGAGACACCACCGGAGGTCATGATAAGATCCGCCTGCTCCGCCGCATCTTCCAGTGCCCGGCAGGTAGCTTCCAGCGTATCCTCCACGATACCCATCTTGACCAGCTCGCAGCCGAGACTGCGTAACAGCGCCTCCAGGGTAAACTCGTTGGAGTTGTAGATCTGGCCGGGGCCCAGCGGCTGCCCTGGCATCACTAATTCATCACCCGATGAGAAAATCGCCACCTTCAAGCGGCGCCACACCGGTATCCTGTCCATGCCCACAGAGGCCAGCAGCCCAAGGTGCTGCGGTTCGATCCGGGTGCCGGCCGCCAACACATCCGCACCCTCCCGGATATCCTCTCCCGCCCGGCGGATATTGGCCCCTGGCAGCGGCACCTGACTGATAATCACCTCACCACCTTGCTCTTCGCACACCTCCTGAATCACCACCGCATCGGCATTGGCCGGAACCGGTGCGCCGGTAAAGATACGCGCCACCGTGCCCGGTGCCAGCGGTTCACCGGTCGACCCTGCAGGGATACGCTGCGAGATCGGCAGACGGGTCCCGCAGCCACCCATATCGGCGGTCTTGACCGCATAACCATCCATTGCGCTGTTGTCCCAGGGCGGCATGGTGATGCGGCTGGTGATGGCACTGGCCAGCACCCGCCCAAGGGCCTCCGGCAAGCTGACCTCCTCGACCTCGGTCACCGGCCTGGCATGACTCAACAGCAGCAGCAACGCCTCTTCCAGAGGCTTCAGCGGAACGCCGCCGCTCTGGGATGAACAACCGCACTCACTCATGATTTCGACTCCGATTCAGGCCCGGTACATCTGGGCGAAGTTGCAGGGCCGGGTACGATGATCCAGTTGCTGCTTCAGGATCTTACCCCAGCCGGTCCGGCAGGCCCCGGAGGAGCCGGGCAGGCAGAAAATCAGCGTGTGGTTGGTCAGCCCCGCAATGGCCCGGGACTGAATCGCCGAGGCACCGATCTCCTCCATGGAGATGGCCCGGAACAGCTCCCCAAAACCCTCGATGGGTTTGTCCAGCAGGGGCATCACCGCCTCCGGGGTGCTGTCGCGACCGGCTATCCCGGTGCCCCCGGTGCTGATGATGACATCCACACCGGGATCGGCGATCCAGCG
>JAUUYI010000292.1 GCA_030590525.1 Sedimenticola sp.
CATTGCGATACAGGGAGTTTTGGTGGGCACAAACAACGTGCCCACCCTACGTAGATTTCTTTGTATTTTTGTTCAAGATTTCAGTGGTAAGGTACTATACGGCGCATGTCGTTGATTATGCGGCCGAATCTGCAAAGCAGAAGCTGGCCTTAAGGATAATTCGCTTTTCCACAGCCCTGATGAGCAGGGATTGGTCCCAGGAGATAAAATCACACGAGGTAGAATGCCATGCGAAGGTTATACATGCTGCTTCCAGGGGTGGAGAGTTGTCGGGTGCTGGTGGATGACCTGGAAGGGATGGGCATACCAACAGGCCACCTGCATGTGGTTGGCAGCCTGGAACAGGATCTGGGACAGTTGCCCCGTGCCACCGTCTGGCAGAAGAGTGAACTGCTCCATGGGCTGGAGATCGGTGTCGGCATGGGCGCAATGGCAGGAGTGCTGGCATGGCTTCTGGGCAGGTTGTTCCCCCCGCTCGGCATGGAGATAAACAACATGGTGCTTGGGTGGAGTGTAGTGGCTGGAGCTCTATTTGGAGGCATAGTGAGCGCCCTGATGAAGCAGCACGAACACAATCATCGGTTGACCCGATATCACCAGGCAGTGGCTGCAGGGCAGATCCTGCTGATGGTGGATGTGCCGCGCTCTAAGGTGAAGCGGACCCGGGAGCGGATCCTGAGTCAGCATCCTGAAGTCCGTATCGACGGGGTTCGAAAAAAGAAACGTTGACGAGACTTCCTGTACATGAGGTATTACCGGCGTTGCGGGAGGCACTGACCGGAGCAGGGCGCTGTGTCCTCAGCGCCCCCCCTGGCTCCGGCAAGACCACCCTGGTCCCCCTTGAGTTGCTGAATCAACCCTGGCTCAAGGGGCAAAGAATTCTGATGTTGGAACCTCGTCGACTGGCCGCCAGGGCTTCTGCAGCACGTATGGCAGAACTGCTGAATGAACCCTTGGGGAAGCGGATCGGTTTCCGGGTCCGCTTTGATCAGCAGGTATCCCGCCATACCCGGATCGAGGTTGTGACCGAAGGCATTCTCACCCGGCGGCTGCAGCAGGATCCGGAGTTAGAAGGTGTCGGTCTGGTCATCTTCGATGAGTTCCATGAGCGCAGTCTGCAGGCAGATCTGGCGCTCGCTCTCTGCCTGGATGTCGCAGACGGATTGCGGGATGACCTGCGGCTGCTGGTAATGTCCGCCACACTCGAGGTGGATGCCGTATCTAAAGTGCTGGGGGGTGTTCCAGTGGTCCATGGCCACGGGCGAAGCTACCCGGTGGAAACCCACTATCTCTCCCGTGACACAGAGAAGAGCATTCCGCAAACGGCACTCTCCGGTATTCATCGGGCACTGAATGAGCAACAGGGGGATTTGCTGGTGTTTCTCCCCGGTGCCCGTGAGATCCGCGCGGTGGCGAGTCGCCTGGAAGAACAGCTTAGCCCGGATACCCTCATCTGCCCGCTCTATGGAGATCTTGGGAATGATCTTCAGCTGCAGGCGATACGACCTGATCCGAAGGGTCGCCGCCGGGTGGTGCTGAGTACCTCCATTGCTGAGACCAGCCTGACCATTGAGGGGATGAACACGGTGGTAGATGGTGGCTGGTCACGTCAGCCCCGATTCGATCCCAACAGCGGCCTGACCCGGCTGATAACCCTGCGTCTCTCTCGAGCCTCTGCAGAACAACGCGCCGGGCGTGCGGGACGACTGAGGCCGGGAGTCTGTTACCGGCTCTGGACCAAGGCAGTTCAAAGTGGTTTGAATGCCCATACTCCACCGGAGATCCAGGTTGCAGATCTGGCACCCCTGGTGCTGGAACTGGCCCAGTGGGGGGTGAGCGAAGTCGACCAGCTGAGTTGGATGGACCCGCCCCCAAAGGGGGCAGTTGCCCAGGCCAGAGAGCTGTTGCAGGCACTCGAAGGCCTCGATAAAAAAGGGCGTATCACTGCCTACGGCAGGCGTATGTTGTCACTGCCCTTGCACCCCAGGCTGGCCCATATGCTGCTGCTGGCCGTCGCGTCGGGGCAGACGGCTGTGGCGGCGGACATTGCTGCCCTGTTGTCGGAGCGGGACATCCTGCAGCGCAGTGCCGGTATTCCGGCAGCAACCGATATCGACGAGCGGCTGCAGTGGCTGAGACGTTGGCGGGACAGCGGTCGGCGGGTCATGGCCGCAGGGGTGGATGTAACTGCCTGCACCAGGGTCGACAGGGTCAGTCGGCAGCTGCGGAGATTGAAGTTGCAGGAGGAACCGAAGTCATTGCCTCCATTGAGTCTGGGAGGACTACTGGCGAGCGCTTATCCGGATAGAGTTGCCCGACGCCGGGGCAGAGACGGGCATCATTATCAAATGGCATCGGGCCGGGGGGTGCATCTCCCCGAAGGGGATTCGTTGGGCAGGGAAGAGTTCCTGGTGGTGGCGCACCTGGACGCGGGAAGGAGTGAAGGCCGGGTCTATTTGGCGGCAGCCATTGATGTGAAGCAAATCAGGGAGAGTATGGGATCGTGTATTGCGTTGATTTCTGAGATAGTCTGGGAAACCCGTTCTCGGACTGTCGTTTCCCGGCAGAAAGAGGTGCTGGGTGCGGTGGTTCTCTCGACCCGCCTGTTGGAAAGCCCTGACCCGGAGGCGGTGAAAGATGCGATGCTGGAAGGGATTCGCACCCTGGGGCTAAAAGTGCTGCCCTGGGACAGGGAGAGCCAGGCGTGGCGGGCGCGTTTGATGTCACTCAGGGGGTGGCAGCCGGAGGCGGGGTGGCCGGATCTTTCGGATCGGACGTTGCTGGAGACCATCGACCGATGGCTGGCACCCTGGTTGCAGGGTATTACCCGGCCGGAGCAGCTGAAGCGACTGAACCTGGAGATGATATTTCGAAGTGGACTGGACTGGGAAAAGCAGCAGCGGATGGAACAGCTGGCACCCACCCATATTCGGGTCCCGAGCGGGTCGTACAAGCGGCTGGAGTATCGACCTGGAGAGCCACCTGTGTTGAAGGTGAAGCTGCAGGAGATGTTTGGGTTGGCTGAGACGCCAACCGTTTGCAGTGGACGGGTCGCGCTGGTGCTGCACCTGTTGTCACCGGCTCAGCGCCCGATACAGGTAACCCGGGATCTGGAGGGATTCTGGGGGCGTACATACCAGGAAGTGAAGCGGGAGCTGAAAGGTCGGTACCCAAAGCACTATTGGCCGGATGATCCCTGGGAGGCGATTCCTACCGCTCGGGTACGGCCGCGCAAGTAAGGGCTCGCGAAACAATAACTCCCTGTTTTGGGACGCCGATCCATGCCGAACAGGATGTTCAAATGCCGTGTAGCACAGGGATGTGCGAGAATGGCCCCCGCCTGGCGGGCCGGTTCATGTTCCTGACGGAACCGGCATTTCCCACATCCCTGTGGGTCA
>JAUUYI010000211.1 GCA_030590525.1 Sedimenticola sp.
ATAAGTAGCGATGAAGAATATGTTGGGTTACGGCGCGCTCATAATCTGGTGGTAACTTGAAATATCAGCGAGATGCGCGCCTAACCCAACCTACATTATATTCACGGGCACTTGCGCGGTTCCGTACTCGCTAATTTGTATAGCCCAGCCTTTCTGAAAGGCGTCGCCCCGCCTCCTGAACGAGCTGTATCCACTCCTCCTTACGCCGCTCTATGGGTGCAGATATTGACAGGCCGGCCACGGCATTTCCGCTTATGTCCCTGACGAGAACACCGATGCAACCGACGCCAAGCTCTGCCTCTTCATTATCCAGGGCATATCCTCTGGCTCTTGACTGTTCGATCTCACGCTTTAGTGAAGCCAGCTCGGTGAGCGTATGCCTTGTGTACTCAGGCAATCCCGCCCGTTCTGCATACTCTGTGATCTCATCATCATCGCCCTCTCCGAGCATCAGTTTACCCACTGCCGTTACATGCAGAGGCGCCCGGCTGCCAATGACCTGCTCCACCCTCATCATCCGTGTGGTGGTTGCTCTCTCTACGTAGACCACCTCAGCACCCTCTCTGACCGTAAGATTGACTGTTTCCCCCACCTTGTCTCTCAACCACTCCATGATGGGCTTCGCTTCAGTCCTGATATCGGCGCTGGCCCTTACACGACAGCCAAGCTGCCGTAGTTTTATGCCCAGAGAATACCTGCCTGCCGCGTCGCGCTGGACAAAGCCTATATCTGAAAGAGAGGAAAGGATTCTGAATGCCGTGGAAGGATGCAGCCCGGTTTCGGCTGACAGGATTTTGAGCGTGGCTGACTCCTCTTCCTGATTGGCAATAGAGTCCAACAGCTGGTTCGCACGCTCTAGTACCTGAATAGACATCTTCTTCCCATCGGTATATTTCACATTGTGAAAACGATTATGTATTGTGCAATTGTATCCCCTTCGGTATGGTTTAACCAGATCTCATTTCATATTGACACTAAGATACTAAAAGGAACATCCGATGAGCACAGAAAGCCAACAGATTCGAACTGATATCCCGGATTTCTGCCAGGGTATTCAATATTTCTCCGAGCCCTGGCCTGAGTTTGAAAACTACGGAAAAAAGGCAGTCATTGGAGACGGCCAGGACGCTATCGATGACCCCGGCGACCCCGCCACGGTATATCAGACCCTGTTGGCCGCCGACGCTTTACGCTACCTGACACTACAGATGACCGGAGCCAAGGGTTCCGGCCACCCAGGCGGCTTTGCCAGCAGCGCAGACGCCTATGCCGCACTGGTCATGCTGGGGCATACCAACATCATCACCGAGGTTGGACACCACGCCCCCGGCTTCTACAGTGCCATGTTCCTCGACACCTCCCTGGAGGAGATGGATATACACACCGTCGGGCAGATCCCTGACCGTTTTCGCGAACGTCATGGTCTGCTGGGGCATCTATCCGGCGCCATTCCAGGTCTGCTTTCTCCAGCCGGTCCTCTGGGTCAGGGTCAACACTTCGCCCTGGCCGGTGCCCTGCTGCACCCCGGAACGCTGTTCCCATTCACCATGGGCGACGGTGGCATGGGAGAGCCCTACCCCCTCTCCGCCATGATGCATTTCAATACGGCCTATCCTGACTCAACCAACTTCCTGCCTGTCCTGGTATGGAACGGCTACAGCCAGGAGCATCACTCCATGGTATCCCGATTCAGCAACGAGGAGATGATCGCCTACTGGAAGGGCAACGGTTTCAAGGAGGTCGTTCTCATTGACGCCAAGGATTTTGACGACAGCGACCAGCATAGTCCCTATGCCGACAGCAGCTACTTCTCCTTCGAGCAACGCCAGGCATTCAGCAAAGCGGTGCTGGAGGGCATGGACCGTGCGGCAAAATCCGCGCTGGGTGGCACATTGACCGCCTTCATCATCAAACAGATGAAGGGGGCCGGCGTACACACCGTGGGTGCCAAGTCCCATAATCTGTACCCCACCGACACACTGGATGAGCCCCGCATCATCGAGGGACTGAAACGCCGCGCCCTCAATCCCGAGGCCTGGCAGATCGTGCGCGACAACTTCCAGCGTGCCGGCGGCGGTCCTGCTGCCAAAACGGTGGTTACCGAATCTGTCCTCGAACTGGCGCCGCTGGGTAGCCTGCCCATGCAGGACTTCCCGGTCGGAGAGAAACAGGTGCCCTCCACCGCTATGGGCGCCCTGGTAGCAGCCGTGGGTCAGGCTGATCCCCGTTTCGTGGTCACCAATGCCGATGGGAATGAGGCCTCGGCAATGAAAAACATCAACGATGCCTTGAAAATCCGTCACCCTACTGAGGATCCACTCTACAATCAGGAGCCTGCGGGCCAGGTGTATGAACCGTTGAATGAGGATGCCTGTGCCGGCCTGACTGCCGCACTCTCCCTGTTTGGATCACGCTCCATCTGGCTCTCCTATGAGAGCTTTGCCATCAACGGCTGGCCCATCATTCAGACGGTGACCCAGGCCATGGCCGAACTGCGCCGCAAGACGCCGTCCGTCGTCTGCATGTTTACAGCCGGCGCCCTGGAGCAGGGCCGCAACGGCTGGACTCATCAGCGTCCTGAGATTGAAAACCACTTCGCAGCCATGATGCGTAACGGCAATGTTTACCCTCTGTTTCCCTGCGATGCCAACGGCATCCAGACAGCCTATGGTTATGCCACTGACAGCTTCAACAAGGGTATGGTAATCATCGCATCCAAGAGTCCGCTACCGGTCTATCTGACCCTGGAAGAGTCCCGCAAAGCGGTGGAAAACGGTGCTGCAGTGCTCTACGAGAGCGACTCAGGTGACCAGGGTAGCGTGGTGCTAGCAGCCACCGGTGACATGGTATTCCTCCCGGTATTCAAGGCTAAGGATCAGTTGGAGGCCCAGGGCTATCGCGTACGCATCATTGCCGTGGTCAACCCGCGCCAGCTGTACCGGCCCACGGATGTGGCCTGGGACACGGTGAGCGAGCCGGATAACGCATTCATGGACGACGACCACTTCAACGCCCTGTTCGATGGTGATGTACTGATTGGCATCAGCGGGGGGCCAAGCGCCTGCCTGGAACCGGTGATGTTGCGTACCCGCGCCTCCAACCGCGACGTGTTCGCCTGGAAACGCGGTGAAACCACAGCATCTCCGGATGAAATCATGGCGTTCAACGGTATCACCGCAGAGGCGATAGCAGCTCGGGTCGTTGCACTGACGAGTAGCTGAGGCGATGAGCGAAACCACCCGAATCATCGTTCTCGATGACGATCCCACCGGGTCGCAGACAGTTCACTCCTGTCTGCTGCTCACCCGCTGGGACAGGCAGACACTGCGTGAGGCGCTGCTGGACGACTCACCGCTGTTCTTTGTACTCACCAACACCCGCGGCATGGACGCCGGGCGGGCTGCCGAACTCACCCGCGAGGTCTGCCATAACCTCAAGATGGCTTTGGATGAATTGAAGCAGGCAGGGACAGAGATCAATCCCATCCTGGTCAGCCGTTCCGACTCCACCCTGCGCGGTCACTACCCGGTGGAGACGGATGTCATCGCTGAACAGCTGGGCCCCTTCGATGCCCACTTCCTGGTGCCCGCATTTTTCGAGGGTGGCAGAATCACCCGTGACAGTGTTCATTATCTGGTGGTTGACGGCAAGGAGGTGCCGGTACATGAAACGGAATTCGCCCGTGATTCGGTTTTTGGATTCAGCACGGCCTACCTGCCGGACTATGTGGAGGAGAAGACGGCGGGACGTATAAAGGCAGCGCAGGTGGAGCGTTTTCTGCTCGATGACGTGCGTGGTAACAGCCTGGATCGGCTGCGCAATCTCCACGGCAACGCCTGCTGTGTAGTCGATTGCGAAATCCAGGCCGATCTCAACCATTTTGCGGCACAGCTGAAACAGGCCGCAGAGCACGGACAGCGTTTCCTGTTCCGTAGCGGAGCCAGCCTGCTCACGGCACTGGCTCAACTGCCGGCGCAGCCGGTCCCCCCCGAGGCCATGGCCTCCTATGTGCGTGATGGCAGACCGGGTGCCGTCATTGTGGGTTCCCACGTAAAGAAGACCACGGCCCAACTGGAACAGTTATTAAAACTGGAAGCAGCGGTCGGGGTCGAAGTGGACGTGAAGCGCATCGCAGGCGAACGTGAAGCCCTGCTGTCGGAAATCACCGGGCGTGCCGCGCAGATACATGCTGAGGGGCATCATCCGATCATCTACACCAGCCGCGTAGAGTTGACATTCAAAGACCAGCAGACCCGCCTGGCGTTTGGCGAACAGGTCTCCTCGTTGCTGATGGATGTGGTGCGCAACCTGCCGAAAACACTGGGTTTTCTGATCAGCAAAGGGGGAATAACCAGTAATGATGTCCTGAGCGACGCCCTGGCATTGAGTACCTCACGGGTACTGGGACAGATTCTCCCGGGGTGCTCAATGGTACGCTGTCCGGAGAACCACCCCTGCTACCCGAATATGCCGGTTGTGATATTCCCCGGTAATGTAGGGGACGACAACGGCCTCGCCACGGTGTTACAACGGTTGAGCCGCACATAATAACTCAAGGTTCGGAGTTCAAATGATATAAAAGGCTGAATCAGACCCTCCCTTCTTTCTCTAAGGAGAAGGATAGGCCACTATCGGCATCCTGCCTTTCGTGGCATTTGTCC
>JAUUYI010000237.1 GCA_030590525.1 Sedimenticola sp.
CGGCCCAGGTGTACGAACACGTTGCCACCCTGCTTGCGGGTATCCGTTACCTCGAATTGCCTGCCATCCATGCGGATAACGCCGGTATCACCCGTCTGCCCGCCTGACTCGGCGTAGAAGGGGGTCCTGTCCAGGACCACCATTCCCCGTTCACCATCGCCAAGGCTCTCCACCGGGTGTCCCTTCTGAAACAGGGCAATGACAGTCGCCTCGTCCTTCAGGTGATCGTAACCGGTAAACTCAGTAGAGCCTTCCAGTACGATGTCAGGCTGATCGGCGGCCCCAAACCGGCTGGCCGCACGGGCCCGACCGCGTTGTGCCTCCATCTTCCGTTCGAACCCCTCCATATCCAGCTGCAACCCACGCTCGCGGGCGATGTCTGCAGTCAGATCGGTGGGGAATCCATAGGTATCGTAGAGTTTGAAAATGGTGTCACCGGGAATGACCTTACCCTCCAGTTCGGAGAAGGTCTGCTCCAGAATCTTCATGCCCTGCTCCAGGGTCTCGGCGAAGCGTTCCTCCTCCAGCCGCAACACCCCTTCCACCCGTTCCCGGTCATTGCTCAGCTCAGGATAAGCCTGCCCCATCTCCTGCTCCAGGGCCGCCACCAGGCGATAGAAGAAGGGCTCCCGGGTGCCGAGCATGTAACCGTTACGAATGGCCCGGCGGATGATCCGCCGCAGCACATAGCCACGCCCCTCATTGGAAGGGATCACACCATCCACGATGAGGAAGGCGCTGGAGCGAATATGATCGGCAATTACCCGCAACGACTTCTCTTCCCGATTGTCGCAGCCGGTGATCTCTGATGCAGCCCGGATCAGGTTCTGGAACAGGTCGATCTCATAGTTGCTGTGCACACCCTGCATCACCGCCGCCAGCCGCTCGAGGCCCATGCCGGTATCCACTGAGGGATGGGGCAGTGGAGAGAGGTTGCCATCCGCATCCCGGTTATACTGCATGAAGACCAGATTCCAGATCTCGATATAGCGATCACCCTCCTCTTCCGGTGAACCGGGAGGGCCACCCCAGATCGCCGGCCCATGATCGTAGAAGATCTCGGAACATGGACCGCAGGGACCCATGTCACCCATGGACCAGAAATTATCCCTGGCACCACAGCGGGAGAAACGTACCGGGTCCACCCCCACCTCATCGAGCCAGATGGCGGCTGCCTCGTCATCATCTTCGTAGACAGTGACCCAGAGCTTTTCTGCCGGCATACCCAGGGTTTCTGTAAGGAACTCCCAGGCATACTGGATCGCTTCCCGCTTGAAGTAATTACCAAAACTGAAGTTGCCCAGCATCTCGAAAAAGGTGTGATGACGTGCGGTGTAGCCCACGTTCTCCAGATCATTGTGTTTACCGCCCGCGCGGACACAGCGCTGAGACGAGGTGGCGCGCTTGTAATCACGCTTCTCCCGACCCAGAAAGAGGTCCTTGAACTGGACCATCCCCGCGTTGGTAAACAGCAGGGTCGGGTCATCATGGGGCACCAGCGAGCTGCTGGGGACCTCTTTGTGGCCGCGTTCGACAAAGTAATCTAGAAAGGCTCTACGGAGTTCTGCGCTGGTCTTCATAAGGGGATTAGAGTGTGGATTGAACCAAAAGGTTGAATGTTATGCAGAACCGGGGGCGTTGTCACCCACCACGAGGAGAAAAACCAGAAGTCACTAACCGCCCGCATAGCGGGAGGCAGGGGTAGACACCCGGCTAATCCCCCTGATAAGGGACGCCACGTGACAGAAGAGAGCGGATCTGCTCCGGCGCGAAGCCCCGGTATTCCAGAAATCGGGCCTGCTTCGCCCACTGCCTGAAATCTGCGGGTGACGCCGTACCGAACTTGCGCCGGGCAACCTGTTGCAGGAGCGTATCCCAGTCATGTTCGTGTTCGTCCAGGCAGGCAGAGACGAGTTCCCGGGCAATCCCCTTCTCCTGCAGATCCCTGCGGATACGCATCGGTCCGAAGCCCTTGCGTTTACGGGATTCGATGTATTCCTCGGTAAAGCGCTGGTCGCTCAGGGAGCGCTCACTCTCCAGTTCATCCAGAAGCTGCTCCAGCAGACCCGCATCCCCCGCTCGCGACTTCAGCTTGCGATGCAATTCCACCCGGCTGTGCTCCCGGCCGGCAAGCAGGCGCAGGGCAACCTGTTTCAGCTCATTGAACGTACTCTGCTCCATCCCCTCTCCCCTCCCTGCCCTGACACAACATGGAGACCTATGTGTCCCTGCCTGGTTACTCTATGAACACCCCTCACCTGCCTGAACCTCCTTTCCAGGCGTTGTCCCATGGAAGAGCCGATGACTGACTCTTTCGCCAATCAGGCCTCCGCTGCCTCCGGCTTTTCGTTTGCTTTCGCTTCCGGGCCCTCTTGCATCTCCGGCTTGGGGAAGACGATGTCTCTGATCCGGGTCTCGATATCCAGGGCGATCTCCGGATTCTCTTTCAGGAAACGGCGCACGTTCTCCTTGCCCTGGCCGATTCGATCACCGTTATAGCTGTACCAGGCCCCGGACTTGTCAATGAGATTGTGCTTGACCCCAAGTTCGATGATCTCCCCTTCCAAGGAGATCCCCTCACCATAGAGGATCTCGAAATTCGCCTGTTTGAACGGTGGCGCCACCTTGTTCTTTACCACCTTGACCCGGGTCTCGTTACCTACTACCTCATCCCCCTTCTTGATGGCACCGATACGACGGATGTCCATACGCACAGAGGCATAGAATTTGAGCGCGTTACCACCAGTGGTGGTCTCCGGCGAACCGAACATCACGCCGATCTTCATCCGGATCTGGTTAATGAAGATGACCATGCAGTTGGAACGATTGATGTTACCCGTGAGTTTGCGCAAGGCCTGGGACATAAGGCGTGCCTGCAGGCCGACATGGGTATCACCCATTTCGCCCTCGATCTCCGCCTTGGGAGTGAGTGCGGCCACCGAGTCGATCACCACGACGTCCACTGCACCGGAACGAACCAGCATGTCGGTGATCTCCAACGCCTGTTCGCCGGTATCCGGCTGGGAAACCAGCAGCTCGTCGGTATCCACACCCAGCTTTTCGGCATAGCTTGGGTCCAGCGCGTGCTCGGCATCGACGAAGGCGGCGGTGCCACCCTGTTTCTGAACCTCGGCGACGATGTGCAGGGTCAGGGTGGTCTTACCCGAGGACTCTGGTCCGTAGATCTCGATCACGCGGCCTTTGGGCACACCACCCACTCCAAGCGCGATATCCAGGCTCAGCGAGCCAGTGGAGACCGTTTCGATATTGCGGATGACGCTGCCGTCACCCATGCGCATGACGGAACCCTTGCCAAACTGCTTTTCGATCTGGCTGAGCGCGGCGCTCAAAGCCTTTTTACGATTCTCATCCATCTTCCCTCCGGATATCTGGTGCTTTCCCATCTCTTTAGTTCTCTTCATGTTCTCTATTATGACACAGTCGGGAACTCAAGTCATGAGCCCAGTGGCCATTTTTTTCGTATCCTGTAGTGAGGCGATGGCCCGCCCGGCACGGTCTCCATCAAGACGAAGCTATCCACCTGCCACTCAAGGGATCGGGGCAGCGCGTGCGCCGCTACCGGACGGCTCTTGCGGGTCAGGGTAACATGGGGGCGGTAAGGGCGCTTTTCCGGGGTGAACCCGCAGCCACTCAGGCCCCGCTGCAGGCCCGATACCAGACGGTTCAGCTCCAGTGGTATTTCCGAGGGGCCGCACCAAAGGATATGGGGACGCTTCCAGTACCCCACCCGATCGATCCTGATGGAAAAGGTGGGGGTGCTGGTCCGATCCGCGGTCTCCAGAACACAATCGTACTGGTCCGGCGCCACCGGGCCAAGAAACACCAGGGTAATGTGCAGATCTTCCGGGTGATTAGGCCGCCCGTCCGATACGCCCGGCGAGTCCCTGACTTGCAGCAAGCCCTGACGCACCTGCGGATCCGGGCAGAGGGCAAAAAAAAGTCGTTTTTTTGATGTTTCACTCAAAGATGAGATCCAACGCGCCCTGCAGCGCGGCGACTACTGCCTGACGGCGCACTGCCTCCCGGTCACCATCAAAAACCATCACCTGGGTCCGGGGTTCCTCACCCGGCCTGCCCCAGGCGAACCAGACCATCCCCACCGGTTTCCCCTCACTACCGCCGCCCGGTCCGGCGATGCCGCTGATGGCGACAGCCAGAGAGGCCCGGCTGTTGGCCAGGCCACCG
>JAUUYI010000007.1 GCA_030590525.1 Sedimenticola sp.
AGGTACTGGTTTCAAACTCGAACACCAGCTCCCCGTCCACCACGTCGACGAGTACCACCCCACCCTCGGTGAGCCGGCCAAAAAGCAGCTCCTCCGCGAGTGGTCTTTTGATCTTCTCCTGAATCAGGCGTGCCATCGGCCGCGCACCCATCTTGTCATCGTAGCCGTGCTCTGCCAGCCACTCACGGGCTGCGCTCTCCACCTGCAGTGAGACTCGTTTCTCCTCCAGCTGCGCCTCCAGCTCGAAGATGAACTTGTCCACCACATGGTGAAGCACTTTCGTTGGCAGGGACTGAAATTGAATGATGGCGTCCAGGCGATTACGGAACTCGGGGGAAAAGAACTTTTTGATCGCCTCCTTGCCGTCGCTGGAGTGATCCTGGGTGGTGAACCCGATCGAGGGACGTCCCATCAGATCGGCCCCTGCATTGGTGGTCATAACGATGACCACGTTCCGAAAATCGGCCTTGCGGCCATTGTTGTCGGTCAGGGTGCCGTGATCCATCACCTGCAGCAGCAGGTTGAAGACGTCTGGATGCGCCTTCTCGATCTCATCCAGCAGCAGTACCGAATAAGGGTGCTTACTGATCTCCTCGGTGAGCAGCCCTCCCTGGTCGAAACCGACATAACCCGGGGGGGCGCCGATCAGGCGTGAAATGGTATGCCGCTCCATATACTCGGACATATCGAAGCGAATCAGTTCCACCCCCATAATCCGCGCCAGTTGACGGGTCACTTCCGTCTTGCCGACGCCGGTCGGCCCGGCAAACAGGAAGGATCCCACCGGTTTCTGCTCGTTGCCAATCCCCGAACGGCTCATGCGAATAGCGCTGGAGAGTGCATCGATCGCCTGATCCTGACCAAACACCACCAGTTTCAGATCCCGATCGAGGGTTCGCAACGCCTGCATATCGGTAGCAGAGATACTCTTTGGTGGTATCCGGGCCATCTTGGCCACGATATTCTCGATATCCGTTACGCCGATGGTCTTCTTGCGTCTGGAAGGCGGCATCAACTGCACCCGGGCCCCGGCCTCGTCGATCACATCGATCGCCTTATCCGGCAGATGGCGGTCATTGAGATAGCGCTCGGAAAGCTCTGCAGCGGCCCTCAGCGCCTTCAGCCCATAACGAATATTGTGGTGTTCCTCGAACCGGCTCTTGAGACCGCGCAAGATCTCCACCGTCTCTTCCACTGAAGGTTCAGTGATATCAATTTTCTGAAAGCGGCGAGCCAGCGCCCGGTCCTTCTCGAAGATACCTCGGAACTCCTGGTAGGTGGTCGAGCCGATGCAACGCAGTTCCCCTGAAGCCAGCACGGGTTTGATCAGGTTGGAGGCATCCATCACCCCACCGGAGGCAGCCCCGGCCCCGATGACGGTGTGGATCTCATCAATGAACAGAATAGTGTCCGGCTCTTTCTTCAGCTGGGCCAGCACTGCTTTGAGCCGCTTCTCGAAGTCTCCCCGGTACTTGGTCCCGGCCACCAGACTGCCCAGATCCAGCGAGTAGATAGTGGCACCGGCCAGCACCTCGGGCACTACGTGGTCCTCGATCATCTTGGCCAATCCCTCGGCGATGGCGGTCTTGCCAACGCCCGCCTCACCCACCAACAGTGGGTTGTTCTTACGCCGACGACAGAGCGTCTGTATGGTGCGTTCGATCTCCGTCTTGCGGCCGATCAGAGGATCGATCTTGCCCAGCCGGGCCTGTTCGTTCAGGTTGACGGCATAACTGTCCAGCGCGTTGCTTGCCGGTGCCACGGTCTCCGCTGAGTCACCCCCGGAGGAGATGTCACTCTCGCTCTCTTCCTCGGAATCGCCGTGGACCTTGGAGATTCCATGGGATATATAATTGACCACATCCAGGCGCGCGATATCCTGCTGATGGAGGAAATAGACCGCCTGGGACTCCTGCTCGCTGAAAATGGCCACCAGCACGTTGGCCCCGCTCACCTCGTTCTTTCCCGACGACTGGACATGGAACACCGCCCGCTGCAGCACCCGTTGAAAACCAAGGGTCGGCTGGGTCTCCTGCCCCGCCTCCTGCGGAAGCAGCGGTGTGTTCTCCTCGATAAACCGGGTAATATTCTGCCGCAAGTGGTCGGTATCTGCACCACAGGCCCGCAGCACACCGGCAGCTGTCGGGTTGTCCAGCAGTGCCAGCAGCAGATGCTCGACCGTCATGAATTCATGGTGTTGGGCCCGGGTCCGCTTGAAGGCCTGGTTCAAGGTAAATTCCAACTCTTTGCTTAACATCGACATACAGCTCTCTGTTACTCCGATCTACAGGAGATTCGACCAGAAAATCGGATCAATTCTCCTCCATGGTACACATAAGAGGGTGCTGGTTACTGCGGGCATAGTCATTCACCTGCGCCACCTTGGTCTCTGCAATCTCATGGGTGAACACGCCACAGACCCCGACGCCCCGGGTATGCACGTGCAACATTACCTGAGTCGCCTTCTCCCGGTCCATCCTGAAGATTGACTCCAGAACCTGAACCACGAATTCCATGGGAGTATAGTCGTCATTCAGCAACATTACTTTGTACATGGGGGGCCGTTTCAGTTTTGGCTTCGCCTCCTGCAGCACGAGCCCGCCATCCGAATCGTTTTCTCTTCTCTCTGTCATAGCTCCGAATTCTAGCTGAAAACTCTGACTGCGCGTAATCTGGCCAATATTTGACCAATACGGGCAGAAGGATATATTCTTCCAGTAAGTGGGGTGGTAAGCGGATAAAAACAAGGTACCCGACAGCGCTTATGCTCCATGGCAGGAACTTCCCGGACAGCGTATTTAAGCTGGCAGTCAGGGGAGACTGAAGTAATGTCTGCAGTTGTATTTGGAGGAGTAAGTGAGATGGCAAGTGGTGTAGTTAAGTGGTTCAATAATGCCAAGGGCTATGGTTTCTTGACACCCGACCAGGGTGAAGAGGATGTATTCATTCATTTTTCGGCAATCACCATGGATGGCTACAAGACCCTGAAAGAGGGTCAGAAAGTGGAGTTTGAGCTGGAGCAGGGCCCAAAAGGCCTGCATGCAGCCAACCTTCAGGCGGTATCAGAATAAGCAACCCCTTTTCTCGCCGCCCTCCTCTCCATCTGGATCACTTTCCACGATTCTGCAGAGAGGAGATGCGGTGAGAGGTTGTAAATCCACACTCTCCCCGCAGACAGCAGTCATCACAGAGCGGCCGTTTGGCGCAGGCTTGTTTGGCATGGCTGACGATCAGCCCATGGTACTCGTTGTACAAGGCGACATCCGGCCCCAGCCCCTGCTGAAACCCCTGGCGCAGGTGTTCATAGGGTTCGTCCCCGGATATCATCCCCAGGCGTGAGAAGATCCGCCGGGTATAGGCGTCGATCACGAATACCGGACGCTCAAAGGCGTAGAGCAGTATATCGTCCGCCGTCTCCGGCCCCACCCCGTTCACCTCCAGTAACGCCGGTCGCAGGGCATCCGTCTGTCTATCTGCCAGTCTCTGCTCACCCCCCTGCTGACGTATGAAATGACAGAGATTGAGCAACCGCCTGGCCTTGACATTGAAATAACCTGCAGGACGAATCAACTCGGCCAGCGCCTCGGCCGACAGGGCGAGCACCCCTTCGAGAGAGAGTGCCCCGGAGGCCTCGAGGTTGACGATGGCACGCTCCACGTTGATCCAGGCGGTGTTCTGGGTCAGAACGGCTCCCACCATGATCTCGAAGCGGGTGTCGCCAGGCCACCACTGCTGGGGTCCATAGGCAGCGTGCAGGAGTTCGTAGACCCGGCGCAGGGATTCAGGTTCCATTCCGGAG
The DNA here is from genome assembly GCA_030590525.1 of Sedimenticola sp. Classification (GTDB taxonomy): domain Bacteria; phylum Pseudomonadota; class Gammaproteobacteria; order Chromatiales; family Chromatiaceae; genus JAUXBK01. Next base: position 3,800 of record JAUUYI010000007.1, read on the forward strand.
ATCGCTCAGAAGCATCAGATTTAAAAGAAATTCAGCCGCGGATTAACGCGGATAAAACGTAAGCACCCAGTTAATCCCGCCGAGAGGTGTTGATTACCCCCGCCGGCCCCACGGTCCTTTGCCCCCGGCTGACCGCCTTCGTCCGCTCTGGCGCAGCGACGCCCGACGCACTCCTTTGGAAGAGAGCCCCGCCACCGCCATCAGAGATTTGAGCTCTTCCGGGGTCAGGTCACGCCACTTGCCCGCCTTGAGCCGGCTGGTCAGCATCACCGGCCCGAAGCGCACCCGCTTGAGCCGGCTCACCTGCGCCCCCACCGCCTCCCACAGGCGCCGCACCTCCCGGTTCCGTCCCTCCATGATTACCACGTGATACCAGCGGTTGGCACCCTCGCCACCGGATTCGACCACCTCCTCGAAGCGGGCCGGTCCATCTTCCAACTCGATACCGTTGACCAGTTGTTGCAGCATTTCCTCAGTGACGTCGCCGAGGACCCGCACCGCATACTCCCGCTCCACTTTCTGGGACGGGTGCATCAGGCGGTTGGCGAGCTCACCATCGGTGGTGAAGAGCATCAGGCCAATGGTATTGATATCCAGACGGCCGACGGCGATCCAGCGCCCGCTCTGTAGCCGGGGCAGGCTCTGAAACGCGGTGGGCCGACCTTCCGGGTCGGAACGGGTGACCAGCTCCCCCTGAGGCTTGTTGTATACAATAGTGCGCTGGGCGCTCTGCTCAAGTCGCCAGTTGCCCACCCGCTGACCACCGATCACCACCCGGTCTTGTGGGATTATGCGATCTCCCAGCCTGGCAGTCTTGCCGTTGACCTTGACCTCACCCGCCTCGATCCGGCGCTCGATCTCCCGCCGGGAGCCGAAACCGGCGTTGGCCAGGGCCTTCTGAATCCGCTCACCCTGTAGCGATGTCGGCTTGTTCATCCATCCACCCCCAATCCTATTCGGCGCAATGGTCCCGTCGCCCGCTGTCTGGTCCCGGATCAGAGGGTGCTCCGACGCCATCACCCTCCGTCTCCACGGGCGACCCCCCATCCGCACTGGATTCCACTGCCCCGGGTGCCCCCTCCTGCGCGTCCGGCAGCTGCTCGCTGCCGTCTTCAGACGCCGTCCCCGGGAAGGCCAGCTCCAACTCCCGATTGATAGAATCCAGATCCCGGATCTCCTGAAGGGTAGGCAGATCATCGAGGCCCCGAAGCCCGAAATAGTTGAGAAACTCCCGGGTGGTGGCGTAGAGCGAGGGTCTGCCGGGTACATCCCGATGGCCCACCACCCGGACCCACTCCCGTTCCATCATGGTCTTAATGATATTACTGCTGACGCTGACGCCACGGACATCCTCGATCTCCCCCCGGGTGACCGGTTGCCGATAGGCGATCAGGACCAGGGTCTCCAGCAACGCCCGGGAATAGCGCGCCGGGCGCTCCTCCCATAGCCGGGAGACCCAGGGTGCGTACTCCGCCCGCACATTGATCCGAAAACCACCACCCACCTCCTTCAGCTCCATGCCCCGCCCCTGATAGTCAGCCTGTAACGCCTCGATTGCCACCCGCAACGCTGCGTGTTCCGGCTGCTCCTGCTCTGGGAAAAGCGCCTGAATGGCGTCCAGGGTCAGAGGGCCGCCCACTGCCAGCAGGGCCGCCTCCACGATCTGTTTCAGTTTCTGCTCCGATTCCATGTCAGGAAGATGCCGCCTTTATGTGAATTGGACCAAATGGGTCGGCCTGCACCAGCTCAATCAACGCCTCCTTGATCAATTCCAATACCGCCAGGAAGGTTACCACCACACCCAACCGGCCCTCCTCAATCTGGAACAGGCTGGTGAAGTCGATAAAACCGCCACTGCCGAGAGATTCCAGCACTGCTGACATCCGCTCCCTTACCGACAATGTCTCCAGGGCAATGCGGTGGTGTGTGAACATGTCCGCCCGGTGCAGCACCTCCTTCAGGGCCAGCAGGATCTCCCGCAGGTCCACGTCAGGTGGCCGTCGTTCGATGCTCTTGTCCGGCACCGCCACGCGCGCCGGAAACAGATCCCGCCCCAGCCGCGGCAGCCCGTCCAGATCCTCTGCCGCCTGTTTATATCGTTCATACTCCTGCAGGCGCCGGATCAGCTCTGCCCGCGGATCCGACTCCTCATCTTCCAGTTCCTCCTGCCGGGGCAGCAGCATGCGTGATTTGATCTCGGCCAGCATCGCCGCCATCACCAGATACTCGGCCGCCAGCTCCAGCCGCATCTCCTTCATCATCTCCACATATTCGACATACTGGGCCGTGATCTCGGCAATAGGGATATCGAGGATATCCAGGTTCTGGCGCTTGATCAGATACAGCAGCAGATCCAGCGGCCCCTCAAATGCATCCAGAAACACCTCCAGCGCATCCGGTGGGATATACAGATCCTTGGGCATAGTCGCCCAGGGCTCCCCCTGCACTACGGCAAAAGGCAGCTCCTCCTGCTCCGGATGCGGAAGGCCTGCCCCGGATGCCGATTCACTGTTCACCGGTAGTTGAGCGACATGGCGTTACGCACCTCTTCCATGGTCTCCTGTGCCACGTCCCTGGCCTCCTCATTCCCTTCAGCGATGATGTTGCGCACCAGTTCCGGCTGCTCCTCGAACTCACGGGCACGCTCCTGGATCGGTGCCAACTCCTGCAACACCGCATCGATCACCGGTTGCTTGCAGTCGATACAGCCAATGCCGGCGCTGCGGCAACCCTCATCCGCCCATCGCTTCACCTTCTCTGTGGAGTAGACCTCGTGGAACTGCCATACCGGGCAGCGGCCAGGATCGCCCGGGTCGTTTCGACGCACCCGGTTGGTGTCCGTCGGCATGGTTCGGATCGCCTTCTCCACCAACTCCGGGGGATCCCGCAAGGCAATGGTGTTGCCATAAGATTTAGACATCTTCTGACCGTCCAGCCCCGGCATCTTCGAAGCCCTGGTCAGCAGCGGCTGGGGCTCGGGCAGGAACTGCCGACCCATCCCTTCCAGATAACCAAACAGGCGCTCCCGGTCGTTGACGGTAATATTCTGCTGCCCTTCCAGCAGAGCCTGAGCCGCCTCCAGTGCCTCATGATCCCCCTGTTCCTGATAGGCCCGGCGATAACGATTATAGAGTTTCGCCGCCTTCTTCCCCATCTTCTTCCGAGCCTGGTTCGCCATCGCCTCGAATCCAGGCTCCCGGCCGAAAAGGTGGTTGAAGCGGCGCGCCACCTCCCGAGTCAACTCCACATGCGCCACCTGATCCTCACCCACCGGCACCAGGCCTGCCTTGTAGATCAGGATGTCTGCCGCCTGCAGCAACGGGTAACCAAGAAAACCGTAGGTAGCCAGATCCCGCTCTTTCAGTTTCTCCTGCTGGTCCTTGTAACTCGGCACCCGCTCCAGCCAGCCCAGCGGCGTGATCATGGAGAGCAACAGGTGCAGCTCTGCATGTTCCGGCACCCGGGACTGAATAAACAGTTGTGCCTCACCCTGGTTGATACCCGCAGCCAGCCAGTCGATCACCATATCCCACACGCTCTCCGGGATGATAGTAGGGTCTTCGTAGTGGGTGGTCAGGGCATGCCAGTCGGCAACGAAGAAAAAACATTCGTATTCGTGCTGTAGTTCTACCCAGTTTTTCAACACCCCGTGATAGTGGCCAAGATGCAGGCGACCGGTTGGACGCATGCCGGAAAGGACACGGGCGTGCTGTGCAGAAACAGAATTCAAAATCACTTCCCCTTAAGATAAGAACAGCTGTTTAACGATATTGGAGGCCGGCAGAAAGCTCAGCACGAACAGTGCGACAGGCCAGAGAATGCGTCCCAGAACACCGGAAACCAGCAGCAGGACAATGATGATCAGGCCATAGGGTTCCATACGCGAAAAGGCGAGCGCCATTCTGGGTGGCAACAGGGCACTCAAGACTCGCCCCCCATCCAGCGGCAGGACCGGCGTCAGATTGAGCACCATGAGAATGATGTTGATCAACACCCCCGCGCCACCCATGTAAATGAGCGGTATCGCCACCCACTCGGCGGCGTGCAGAAAGAGCACAGAAAACTTGATGACCAGGCCCCAGATAACGGCCATGATCAAGTTGGCACCAGGCCCCGCCAGCGCTACCAGGCCCATGTCCCGACGCGGATTACGCAGATTATTCCAGTTGACCGGTACCGGTTTGGCCCAGCCGAAGATAAAACCGGTGAGCATAGTCAGCAGGGGCACGACAACAGTACCCACGGGATCCACATGCTTCAGCGGGTTGAGCGTGACCCGGCCCAGCATCAGAGCAGTCTTGTCCCCAAGACGGCTCGCCATCCAGCCATGCGCCGCCTCATGCACCGTAATCGCCAACAGCACCGGGAGTGCGAACACAGCGACTTTCTGAATCAGTGTCAGTTCTTCCATTGGGGAATTATACCTTAAAGACAAGGACCAAGGACCGAGGACCAAGGACCGAGGAAAAGACAACAGATAGAACACAGAACCATTCTAAATCCGGGCCCTTGGTCCTGTTTTTAATCCTTGGTCCTCAGAAAACCGAGACATCACCCTTGCCGATCCGCAGCACCGCCGGCACCTCCTGTTCCATGTCGATCACTGTGGTGGGCTCATACCCACAGTAGCCGCCATCGATCACCAGATCCGCCTCGTGGTCCAGGGTCTCCAGGATATCGTAGGGGTCCATCATCGGCATCTCGTCTTCAGGCAGGATCAGAGTGGAACTCATCAGCGGCTCCCCCAGCTCTTCCAGCAGGGCCTGCACGATGCGATTGTCTGGTATCCGGATACCGATGGTCTTGCGTTTCGGATGCTGTAACCGGCGCGGCACCTGCTTGGTAGCCTTGAGAATGAAAGTATAGGGTCCCGGCGTCAGATTCTTGAGCATCCGATAATGTTGATTCCCGACCTTTGCATAGGTGGAAATTTCGGAGAGATCCCGGCACACGAGCGTAAAATTATGCTTGTCGTCCAACCGACGAATACGCCGGATTCGCTCCATTGCCCCTTTGTCGCCAATCTGGCACCCCAGGGCATAGCTGGAATCTGTCGGATAGGCCACCAGACCGCCTTGCCGTAAGACATCCACTACCTGCGAGATCAGGCGCAGCTGGGGATTTTCTGGGTGAATCTTAAACAACCGGGCCATACTGTCTCTACTTCAAGTTGCAGCCAATAAATACCGTCAATCGCCTGGAACAAGCGAATCCAATCTGCGCTGTACACTGGAAAGAGCCGGGGTCAGGCGGTCGGCTCCGTGGGAGCGCTGCCCCAATCCCGCCACACCGGGATACAACCATCCGGGAGTTCCGGCAACCGTCCCAGTTCTATCCAGGGATCCTCTGGCCCATGGTAGTCCGAGCCAGCCGAGGCCAGCAGCCCCAAATCACGGGCATGGGCCGCCATTTTGAAAACGTCATCACGACTGTGGCTGCCAGATACCACTTCCAACCCGACCCCGCCTGCCTCGACAAACTCCCCCAGCAGTCGCCGGAGCCGTCCCCGGTTCAGCGGATAGCGAGCCGGATGGGCAATCACCGCCTGCCCGCCTGCCCCGAGAATCCACGCTACTGCGTCCTCCAACCGAGTCCACTGGCCAGGTACATACCCGGGCTTCCCCCTGACCAGATAATGCTTGAACACCTTCCGCACATTGGGCTCATACCCTTCATCCACCAGAAAGCGGGCAAAATGGGTACGCCCGATCAAACGGCCATTGGAACGGGCCTTTGCCCCCGCGAAACCGTGGGGGATACCTGCCTTCTCCAGGCGCCGCCCGATCTCCTCCGCTCGCCAGACCCGAAACTCACGCAGCCCTTCCAGGCCCTCCTGCAACTGTTTGTCTTCCGGGTCCACGCCAAGCCCCACCACGTGGATCACCTGCGGACCCCAGCTGACCGACACTTCCACTCCCGGGATCAGTCTGATACCAATGCGACTGGCTGCACAGACGGCCTCTCCCACTCCTTCCAGGGTGTCGTGGTCGGTGAGGGCCAGCACATCGATACCGGCCCCCCCCGCCCGCTCTACCAGCCTGGTGGGGCTCAGGGTGCCATCGGAAGCGAGAGAGTGACTGTGAAGATCGTACCGGAGAGACATCTGCATATTGTACCGCAAAACCCCTTGGGCGGATGTCAGTTATAATGGGACGGGCAAACGAGCAGGATGGATCAAAGGACGCAGCGACGGATCCACCAACACGCCGTAGCCTGACGTATCCGCTCCGCTTGATTAGATTTATACCTGCATTTATCGAGAAGTTACAATGATTAAATATCTCAAGTTTCGGAGTTCAGATGATATAAAAGGCTAAATCAGGCCGTCCCTTCTTCCCCAGGGAGAAGGATGGGATGAAGAGGATTCGATAAATCGCTTCTTCCCCTGATCAAGTGGGTAGATTACCGTTGTAGGGTCGAATTTATTCGGCCGACTCGGTGGTCGAATAAATTCGACCCAGCATTTCTGCTGACAGCAATGAGCTCCGAAACTTGAATTCAAGTATGAATAAGGTGGTGATTACCTGATGAATGATAGCAGCATCAACGTCGATCATGCGGAGATCAGCAAGTTCGAGCAGCTGGCAGCCCGCTGGTGGGATCCCGACAGCGAATTCAAACCACTGCATGAGATAAACCCTCTACGTTTGGGCTACATAGAGCGTTTTATCACGCTGAGCGGTAAAAACGTGCTGGACGTAGGTTGTGGCGGCGGCATCCTGTCAGAAAGCATGGCACACCAAGGGGCCGAGGTAACCGGGATTGACATGGGGGAGGCACCATTAGAGGTGGCGCGCCTGCATCTGCTGGAGTCGGGCCTGGAGGTCGATTACAGGCGTATCCCGGTAGAGCAGCTGGCCCGGGAACAACCAGAATCCTACGACCTGGTGACCTGCATGGAGATGCTGGAGCATGTACCCGACCCCGCTTCCGTGGTGCGGGCCTGCATCCGGCTGACAAAGCCCGGTGGTTACACCTTTTTCTCCACCCTCAACCGGAACCCGAAGTCCTACCTGTTTGCCATTATTGGAGCCGAATATCTGCTGCAGTTGCTGCCCAAGGGGACCCACGACTACGCCAGGTTCATCCGCCCTTCAGAACTGGACCAATGGATCAGGGATGCCGGGCTGCAGATCCAGGATATCACCGGCCTGAGCTATAACCCTCTTACCCAACGATACAGTCTCTCCCCCCGGGATGTGGACGTAAACTACATAGTGAGCTGCCACAAAACCGATGACTGACGACCCGCAGGTAGAAGGAGGTCCGGTGCGACTGGTTCTGTTCGATCTGGATGGCACCTTTGCCGATACCGCCCCCGACCTCTCCAGCGCCCTGAACCAGACTCTCGAGCTCAACGGTCACAGCCCGCTTTCACTGGAGCAGATCAGGCCCTATGTCTCCCACGGTGGCATGGCAATGATACGCGCCGGTTTCGGCATCGAGCCGAGTCATCCGGAGTTCGATAACTACCGGCAGCAGTTTCTGGACTTCTACCGGCAGAACATCGCCCTGAACACCGTCCTGTTTCCGGGTATGGAACAGCTGCTGGAGAGATTGGAAAAACTGGGGATCGACTGGGGTATCGTCACCAACAAACCGGCCTGGCTGACCGATCCCCTGATGCAATGGCTCGACCCCAGGCGGCGGGCTGCCAGCATCGTCAGCGGCGATACCACGGAGGAGCGCAAGCCTCATCCCCGCCCCATCCTCTACGCCTGCGAACAGGCGGGTGTCGACCCATCCGCCTCCCTCTACATCGGCGATGCTGAGCGGGATATTCAGGCGGGAAGGGCTGCCGGAGCCACCACCCTGGCAGCCGTGTTCGGCTATATCGGACAACACGATCACCCGGAGCAGTGGGGCGCCGACGGCGCAATCGAACACCCACTGCAGATCCTGGAGTGGCTGGTTCCACGCTGACAGGAAAAAGTGCCCCGTGCAGAGGCACGGAAAAACAATTTTTTGCGTGGAATCACAGCAAAAAACTAGAATAGCCTATTCCCTGTCACCCCCAGAGAGCCCGCACTATGTTCAGTTATCAACCGCCTGAGGATCTACTCGCTGACCGTACCATCCTGGTCACCGGTGCCGGGGACGGTATCGGCCGCGTTGCCGCCCAGACCTTTGCCGCCCATGGCGCCACCGTGATTCTGCTCGGGCGCACCCTCGCAAAGCTGGAGTCGGTCTACGATGCCATCGAAGATGCGGGTGGAAAGCAGCCGGCCATCTATCCGATGAATCTCGAGGGGGCCACGGAACACAACTATCTGGAGCTGGCAAAGACTCTGGAAAAAGAGTTCGGTTCGCTGGAGGGTCTGCTGCACAATGCGGCCCAGTTGCGCCTGCTGAGTCGAATAGACGATTACGATGCCCAGACCTGGTTCCAGGTTATGCAGGTAAACCTGAATGCTCCCTTCATGCTGACCCAGGCCTGCCTGCCACTATTACGCAGGGCCGAGGATGCCTCGCTGCTGTTCACCTCAGACTCTGTTGGAAGAGAAGCCAAAGCCTACTGGGGTGCTTATGCGGTTTCTAAATTTGGCCTGGAAGGGCTGATGCAGGTGCTCGCGGAGGAGACCAGGGGCAGCAGCGCCATCCGGGTCAACAGTATCGACCCGGGACCGACCCGTACCAACCTCCGGGCCCACGCCTATCCGGGAGAAGACCCATCGACAGTGAAACTGCCGGAGGCACTGATGCCCATCTATCTCTGGCTGATGGGTCCGGACAGTATCGACACCAGCGGCCAGGGTCTCTCTTTCGATACGCTTAACGCTGAAGAGTGACCCCTTCCCATGTCAAACCACTGTTGTCTGCCAGAATGTTTTTATCAGGCCTCTGATTCCTGAATGCTATATTCTGCCCATGGCCAAACGAACTTTCCTACTGGTATCACTGCTCATCCTGGCGTTCGTCGCCTCATCCTATCTGATTTTTGCAACCATCCTTAAGAACATCGAACGCAACGACCGTGAAAGCCAGTTGCAGATGCTGGCGGATACCAGCAGCCAGATCGAGCTTTCCTATCAGCTGATCAACCGCCTCCTGGTCATCCGGCAGGAGAAGTTTCGTAAAATGCACGAGCTTACACTGTCACTTATGGGAGACGGAAAGAAGAAGATAGATCTTGCCTGGATCCAGAAGTTCATCGAATTCAAGGCCGGCATTCCGGTCGATGTCTATATTATCGGCCCCGACTTGAAGATCGAAGAGTCCACCTACCCACCGGACGTAGGTCTCGATTTCAACGCCCCCCCCTTCGTCGACGTCCAGTACTTTCTGCGCGAGGCGAAACGGCAAAATCGTATTATGGTCGGGCAGCCTTCGCCAGAGTTCGTGAGCAAGCGCATCAAGATTTACACCTATTCGGAGCTCGGTGACGACCGCTATCTGGAACTGGGCTTCATAGACCCGGAGATCGACGGCTACTTTCAGACCCTCATCCAGTCATTGAAACAGCGTAGCGATGTCCAGGTGCAGCTCTTCTTCGAACTCTGGAATACCCTGCTGGCACCCCTGGTCCAGACCCCCCTGAAGGAATTCACGGACAAGAACGCATTACTGAAACAGCACCAGGAGGTTACCCGGGGGGAATACGAGATCTTCCGCAAGGTGATCGGATCTGACCACCCATACAAGCTGGAATCGACCAACCACCGGGGTGACCCGGTCACCACCTACTACACTCAGATCACCGGCCTGGCCCCGGAGATGCTCGGGAACATCGAGATGCGGTTTCTGGCCCGCGTCACCTTCAACAACTCTAAGATCGTTAAGATCAAGGAGCAATTCCTTTTCTTCTTCTGGATGGCGCTGCTGCTGGCCTTGCTGGGTCTGGCCGGGCTCGCCTACACCGTCCGCAGCTGGTTCATCCGGCCGCTGAATTTGATAGTCGCAGCCATCGAAAACAAACAACTGGTCGACCTCCGGCGGCTGCCGAAAAGCTCAGTTGAATTCAGCGAGATTGCCGAAACCTACAATCAGACCCTGGCTCATCTACGAAAAAACATGGAGGAGTTAAAGTGGCAGTCAATCATCGATCCACTGACCGGCATCCAGAACCGCCGTAATTTCTACACCATATTCGGGCAGGAGGTCGGGCGCTCGGCCCGAACCCATACCTCTCTCGCCTTGGCGATGATCGATCTCGACCACTTCAAGACCTATAATGACCGGCATGGCCATCAGCAGGGAGATCAGCTTCTGAATTGGCTCGCCGACTATCTGCAACGGCGATTCCTGCGTCCTTCGGACCACATCTGCCGCATGGGGGGAGACGAATTCAGCGTCCTCCTCAGCGGCATAGACCCGGCAACCGTCGAGCATGTGTTCGAAGAGCTGAAGGATGGGTGGCACGAACTAGTGGCTACGAAAGAGCATGACCATCAGGCTCCCACGGTCGTTTCCATCTCAATCGGCGTCTACATCTGCACCGGGAGCAGTGGTACCAGCTGGAAGGATGCCTATGCGCAGGCTGATGAAGCCCTCTATGAGGCGAAGGATAAAGGGCGCAGCAGGGTGGTGATCAGGCGGCCATCAGCCCAGATATTTGACCCGGCACGACTGCGACATTAGCTCCAGGATGAAAGTTACCCACTCGAATAGGGGAAGAGCCAAAAATAAAATCGGTGTGAAATATAACGGACTACCGCGCGGTCTTTATAGGCGAGTGTAGAAAAAATGTTCTCAACTTTATATACAGGAAGATATACGATGAAAAAAACAGCCCTTGCCCTTATCCTTGGTGTCTTCTCTTTTGGTGCTGCCGTAGCCGCTCAAAACAACCAGCAGCAGGAAGACGATCTGATGTATGGCTATCGCCCTGTGGAGGCCGCCAAATCTGAGGCAGCCACGCCGAGTGCGGTTCGCAACAATCAGCAGCAGGAAGACGACCTGATGTATGGCTATCGCACGACCAAGGCATCCCATTCAGAACCCGCCGACCCCAGTGCCATACGCAACAACCGGCAGCAGGAAGATGACCTGATGTATGGTTACAGAAAGTAGTGACTCTCCACACGCGTCATAGCGGCACTGGTTCCCATGCGAAGCGTGGGAACCAGTAAATGCAACTCACCCGCCGCCTCGCTGGAAATGTAGATCCAGGTTATCCATGAAATGCGCCCGTTCCAACTTGTCCAACCCTGAGAAGATAAACTTTACATGGGTAACGGGCAGCAACAGGGCTCCGATGCGGCGCCCGGCAGATGGTGTGAGGTGTATCACTATCTTCCCCTCCGGGTGGTCGATAGTAATCGTATTATCCTCCACCCGATAATCCAGCCCCTCGACCGACAGGGGTAAGGCGCGGAAGAACTCCCCGGGGGTCAAACCCATTTCACGCACGAGACTCTCAGACAATGCCAGTACTCCAACAAGGTTATCACTACCCACCCGCCACGGCCGGCCAGACGGCCAGTTCATCGCCCTCTTCCAGGGCATTATCCCGCTCACCCGGTGGCACAAAAACCCCGTTGCGCAAAACCAGATGAATCCGGGCGATGGGTACGCCATGTCGCTCCAGCAACTGGATCGGCGTGGTTCCTTCCGGTACCTGAAGTACTATCTGATACCCTTCAGAGCCAGCAGGCAGATACTCGGTCAAAGAGGCATAGAGCTTGAAGGTCAGTTTCATAGGGCTCGCAAAACAATAAGTTCCTGATTTTGGGGCGTCGAGGCGCCCGTCTGGCAAGGCGCGGAAACGCAGGAATATGTGCTATCTTTCAAGTTTTCGCAACGTGACCCACAGGGATGTGGGAAATGCCGGTTCCGTCAGGAACATGAACCGGCCCGCCAGACGGGATGGATCGGCGTTCCAAAACAGGAAGTTATTGTTTCGCGAGCCCTAGAGCACTGTTCAGCTGTGTACTGCCCAGATAGGCCTCCATGATCCTGGTCGGATCATCGAGCAAGCGCTGTTTCCAGAGCCCGAGACGGACCTTGCTCTGAATCAGACCACGAAGGACACCGACCCGTTCCGTCATCCCCAGAGTAATGGCCCCTACCAGATGGTCGTCCTGAAACTGCAGATTAATGTAGCGAAATCCCTCCTGGTCCAGCAGGCTGGCGGAGGATCCGTCCTCCACACCCATCCACAGACCATAGGAGGTTGAAACCAGCCCCAGGGTGTCCAGTACGTTCATGCCCAGCCCCCCCTTGTATGGAGTTTCCGTCCCACTCATGTTGAGCGCGGCGACCCTCCCGGTCTCCACCGCCGCCGGCTGGATCGCATTCACCGCCCGCTCGCCGGTACTCCAGTCGAATCCCTCACACAGGTCACCCGCCGCATAGACGCCCGCTACCGAGGTCTGCAGCTGCGCATCCACCAGCACCCCGGTTGAGGTCTCGATCCCGCTGCCTTCCAGATACTCGATCGCCGGGACGACACCGGTTGCCACGACGATCAGATCCGCCTGCAGTGGATCTGCTGCTCCCTCGCACTGCAGCAGAAATTTCGTTCCCTCTGCTGAATCTTTCTCCACCGAGAGCACCCGGGTCGAGGTACGGACATCGATCCCCTTCCCGATACACCACTGCTTGATCAGATTACCGGCCACCTGATCCATCATCCGCGGGACCATCCGGTCACCCATCTCCACCACGGTGAGCTCAACACCTCGTCTGACCAGGGACTCCATGATGATACAACCGATGAAGCCTGCTCCCATCAGCACCACCCGGGCCCCTGCCACGGCGTGCTCGGCTATATTTCTGGCATCTTCCAGCGTCCAGCAGTGATGAATACCCGTCTGATCCAGCCCTTCGATGGGGGGAGAAACCGCCCTGGATCCACTGGCCAGCAGCAGACGGTCATACTCCACCGCTCCACTCTGTTCCAGAATCACTCGGTTGCTGCCCGTATCGACCCGCTTTACCCGTTCATGCAGCCGGCGGATGTCGAGCCCCTGAAAGTGGTTTGGGTCATGGCGAAGATAGGTCCCGGACTCCTCGATCCGCCCCGCCAGCAGATAGGGTATGGCCATACGGGAATAGGCCGGTTCCGGCTCATCCCCGATCAAAAAGATCTCCCCTCCAGAGTCCTGGCCACGCAGGGTCTCAGCCGCAACAACGCCCGCCGGCCCGGCCCCGATAATGACATAACGCATACGATAATCCTTTTTTAAAAGCAGGACCTAGGACAAAAGCAGGACCGAGGACCGAGGAAAAACAGGACCGAGGAAAAGAAAAACCTTAAAGATTAAACCCTTTAAACTTGGTCCTTGGTCCTTGGTCTCTAGTACAGCGCCGCATAAGTAGCGATGAAGAATATGTTGGGTTACGGCGCGCTCATAATCTGGTGATCACTTGAAATATCAGCGAGATGCGCGCCTAACCCAACCTACATTATATTCACGGGCACTTGCGCGGTTCCGCGCTAGTCCTTGGTCCTGTTTTATCCTTGGTCCTGAACTTAAAGCCCAAGTCGCTGCAGGGTCTCTGGGCTCGGCACACCGCTTTCGTCCCAGCCGCGCAGCTGGTAGTACTCAGGCAGCATCTTGTCCAGACCACAGACCTTACCCTTGGCGGGACCCGTCTTGGCCGCCTCCTTAAGCAGTCGCTGAGGCAGGGTGTCGTCCTTACCGGTAAAGCCGGCTGCCAGATTGAACTGACGCTCCATATTCCAGATCCGTTCACCGATCTCAACCAGTCGATTCAGGTCCCAGTCACCTTCGCAGGCGGCATCCAGCTGTGGATGGAAATCATCCAGAGACCAGGCGAAGGTGGAGAAGAGGCAGAGACCGGAGGAGTCGACCGCGGCAGTGGCATCCTGAAACGCCTTCACCAGCCCGGCCTTTCCCTCTGTCACCAGGGGATCCGTCTTTTCCGGGATGCCCAGAATTTCGGAGGAGACGGTGTAGCTGCGCAAATGGCAGGCGCCCCGGTTACTGGTGGCGTAGGTCAATCCCATCCCCTGGATACCGCGTGGGTCGTAGGCCGGGAACTCCTGGCCCTTGACGCTCATGGAGAGCTCCGGGTGGCCATACTTCTCACACATCCGCTTCGAACCAAGACCCAGGA